>CAMNPT010000020.1 GCA_946548575.1 uncultured Clostridium sp.
TTGTATTTTCTCCTATTATCCATTTTGATTTATTTACATATATTTTTGTTAAATTGGTATCACTATGAAACATCCCTCTCATATCAGTTGCATTACTTGTATTAAAACTAGTTAAGTCTAAACTTTCTAGTCCACTACATTTAGAAAACATTATTCCCATATCTGTTACATTACTTGTATTAAAATTTGTTACATTTATATTTGTTAAACTACTACATCCCCTAAACATACACGCCATTGATATAGCACTACTTGTATCCCATTTGCTTACATCTATTTCTGTTAAACTACTGCAATTGTCAAATGTTCCTCCATAAGAATATGATGCATATGAACCCATCCACTCTACTTTACCTGTGTTCCACTTGCTTAAATCCAGTGTTTTTAAATTTTTACAACCTTCAAATGTACCAAATAAACTTGTTACATTTTCTGTATTCCATTTGCTTACATCTAATGTTGATAACAATGAACAACCGCAAAACACATCTCTCATATTAGTTACTTTTCCAGTATCAAATTTACCTACATCTAAATCTTTTAAACTACTACATCCCTGAAACATACCTTGCATATTTGTTACATTACTTGTATTAAATTTGCTTACATCCAAATTTGCTAAATTACCACATCCATAAAACATATTTTGCATATTTGTTACTTTTCCTGTATCAAATTTACTTACATCCAATGTTGATAACAATGAACAATCTCTAAACATATTTTGCATATTTGTTACATTACTTGTATTAAATTTGCTTACATCCAAACTTGTTAAATTTTTGCATCCATAAAACATTTCCTCCATTCTTATCACTTTACTTGTATCAAATTTACTTACATCTAGACTTGTTAAACTATTACATCCCCAAAACATGTTTTTCATGTCGATCACATTACTTGTATCAAATTTTCTCAAATCTAAGCTTGTTAAACTACTACAGCCATAAAACATTCTTTGCATTTCTGTCACATTTTTTGTATTAAAATTATTTAAATTTAAGCTAGTTAATTTACTACAACCTCTAAACATATCAGCCATATTATTAACTTTACTTGTATTAATTTTGCTTATATCTAAACTTGTTAAATTACTACATCCATAAAACATTGATCCCATATATTTTACATTACTTGTATCAAATTTGCTTACATCTAAATTCTTTGTATTTTTACAATTCATGAACATATAACCCATACCTGTAACAAGTCCAGTATCTAGGTTTTCTAATCCTGTTATCGTAACTTCTGTTGTTAAATTTGAGTCACATCCTATATTTCGAAATAAATGATTAGAACTTGTATTTGCTACAACTCCACCTTCTCCTGCAATTGTTACTTCATAATATCCATCTTCATCTTCATCTTCATGCCATGCTAGGTATTTTCCATTTTGCTTTTCTGATACATCCCAACAATTGTCATCTGATAATGTATGTTCACCTATAGTATCTGATATTTTTATACTTTCTATTTTGTTCCTTGGCACACTTTTACTTACTTCTACATTTTTATTTTCTAAAAATTTTTCCTCTGCATTAGAGTTGCTTACTGTCATTAATGTATCATGATCTTTTATCATATATGGTCCAAAACATACCTCTTCTGTTTTTGCTTCTCCTATTAATACTTTTGCCCATAAATAATACTGACCTGCTGCTGTTATATTACTACTTACTATTCCTTTTTTTATTCTTGAACTTATGCTTGTTAGTGTTAATGTATTTCCCTTATATTCATTATCTGTAGGCTTTTCTGTGTTACTTTTATTCCATGCATATACCAAAGTTACTGCATTTTCAGTATTTTCTATTGCTAATGGTGTTTTTACAGTTAATTCTACATTATAATATAATTTCGCTTCTTCTCCCTTATCTGGATCTGCTGTTATTGTTGCTTTTCCAGCTAGCTCTGTTCTATTTCCTAAATATTCTACATTTCCATCTTTATCAACTTCATATATTCTTTTTGATTCTATAAATTCTGCTAATAATATAGATTCTGCTTTTTCCTCTGTTACATCTGTTACACCTTTTCCAGTACTATTGTCTAATTCTGTTTGTAATCTTGCTTTTGTTATTACACCTCTTTTATTATGTCCCATTGCTTGTACTGATGCCAGTTCCACTATTTCTTTTTCATTACTTATTTCTGTTATATCTTTTGCATTTCCTGCATTTTGTAATAATCCATTATCTCCTGTTAATACTCCTATACTTATGCTAGCTAATATTAATAAAACTATAATTGTTACTATTAATGAAATTAATGTTATACCTTTACTTTCCATTTTTGTTTTTTTAAAATTTCTCATAAAATTCTCCCTTTTATCAATACATAATATCTTATGTATAAATTGTAACTTATTAAAAATATTATTGTCAAGGTTTGTTTACTTTTTGTCAGAAATTTAATAAAAATGTAATAAGTTTGACACTTATTTGTAAAATATACGTAATTTTTTATGTATAAAAGATATCTTTAATTTTTTTTAGTTAATAAACGAAAAATGAGTTAAAAAATTTATATCAATTTTTAACTCATTTTATTTTTATATATCCATCTGACTTCCCAAAAAAGTTGCAGCAGATTGAGCTACTTTTTTTTCAACATCATTCATCTTTTGATTAGTATCCTTTGACATTAAAATAACTGTTCCTATAGTATCTCCATTTGATATAATAGGATATACAACCTGTGCATTATTTTTTCTTTCTTGATTATCATTTTTTGTAATTGGCATAGCCATATCACTATTTTCCTTACTTGTATAAATTTCTTTATCTTCCATAAGTTGTTCTAATTCTTTACTTACATCCTGTTCTAAAAATTCTTTTTTAGAGCCTCCAGATACCGCAATTATTGTATCTTTATCTGTTATACAAGCAATATGTCCTGTAGTTTTAGAAAGAGTTTCTGCATATCCTGCAGCAAATTCAGATAACTCTCCTATTGGAGAATATTTTTTTAATATTACTTGACCCTCTCTATCTGTAAATATTTCAAGTGGATCTCCTTCTTTAATTCTTAAAGTTTTTCTTATTTCTTTTGGAATAACTACTCTTCCTAAATCATCTATTCTTCTTACAACTCCAGTTGCTTTCATATTTTTCCTCCTTTATAATTATCAAGTATGTTATACTCTTATTATTACAAAAGAGAAAAAAATTATACATTTTTATTCCATTTCTTCCTCAACTTCTTTTTTTGGTAAGAAACTAATTTTATATTTATCTAATATATATCCTAAACTTTTTGAAAATTCTTTTATCATAACAATTTTGATTGTTTGTTCTTTTCCTTTAAGATAGTCGTCTAAAACTTGTTTTAACTGTTTTATATTTTTCATTTCTGGTTCTATCTCTTTAGGATGTTTATTAGCTCTGTCTATTAATTTTTCTTTTATTAAAACTATGTCTTCATTACTTGCACAAGAAATCCTTTGAAATAATTGAAATGTGTCATAATATTTGAATATTGGTATATCCATACATTCCTTATCAAATTTTTCATAAAATTGTTCCATTTTCATTGGAATACATTTCATTACTTCCTCTGCTTTTTCCTTATACATTTTATCTAACAACTGACCATTTAATACTTCAAAATGTTTTAAAATATCATCCATATCTTCTGCAACATCTTCTATTGCAATTTTGCCTAATTCTTCCTCTACATTTTCACAATATTTTGAAGTTAATGATGATATATTCATTCCATTGAAAAATACGCTTTTTAATGTTTTTAAATCATATTCTATTAGACCTTTTCGTGAAAAATAACTAAAATATGCGAAAATTTTTACAGTATCTATTAATTCAAGTTTACCTTGTTTTACATCTTCTAGTATTTCTTTTATTACATTATCAAATTGGTCATCTGATATTTTCCAATATTCTTCTGTAAGTAGTCTTTTATATGCTGGTAAATTTTCTGTATCAATTGTATTTCTGATTGTCTCCATATTTTCTTTAAATAATTTCATGTCAAAAATACGTGTTCTTATATAATATTCTATAAATTTAAAGAAACGATATTCTGATTTAAAGTTATAATAATAGTTATTATCAAATTCTTTTATATAAAATTGTCTGTTATCCATTAATATTCTTGAAGAAACAAGTATTGACTTATATTCTTCATTGTCTTTTATATTTACAAATTTGTCTTTTGTAATCCTTCCAGCTTTTATTTCAAAAGATACAGCTATTGTAAATATTAACATTGTTTGCATTATTCTGTTACTTGTATTTGCATAAGATTTATTAACCATTTCATATACTTTTTTAAAGTCATTTAGTGCATGTTTTAAAATTCTTAAATTTCTCGTTCCACTTCTATTAAATGTTGAAATAATTAATCCTGTATTTTCTCTTAAAAATCTTATTAAATCAGGATCACTTTCATATCTCATTAAAATTCCATTTATAATATAATCAAATTTTGGTGCATATTCAAAAGTTTCACCTATTAATTTTTCCTTTATTCTTTCATAATCATTTGCTTTATCAAATACATGCTCTATTTTGTCTTGAATTTTCTCTACCATTGGCTTGTCAGATTTATTAAGTTCATTTTGTTTATCTAATAAATATGTTGCTATAAAAGTTTTCATTTCCAAATTTGAACTTTTTAGTTTTGTAGATAATTCTTTTTCATTACATATTATAATTGTTTTTATATGATCATGTTCAACAAAGTTATTGATATAACCTAAAATATCTATAACATCAACATTTGCTCTTTCTAAGTCATCAAAACAAAGAACTTTATCATCTGTTGAAAAAAATTCTCCATAATCAATTTGATCACCATTTTGAGTTACTCCAAAAAAATTTGCCATATCTAGACCAGTTTTTGCATATTCAGGTATAGATGCAACTTCATTATTCTTCATAAATTTTCTTAAGTTTTTATCCATTAATTGTGTTGTTTCAATAAATATCTTTTTGCTTATTTCTTCTAAATTTGATATACCATATAAAGACATATAGATAGTTGTATATCTTCTACCATTTAATTGCATAGATTCTATTTTATTTCTTATCTTATTATTCCAAAAATGCGTTTTTCCTGAACCCCATTCTCCATTAATCATAACTGCATAATCTGTATAATCTGATCTTATATAATCTAATATGCTTTCAACTAAATCCTCCATTTTTCCTCCTTTTAATCTTTTGCAAGTGTGAATACTGCTATTTCTTTAGTTTTCGCTTGTTTTAGTATTTTACAACATTCATTTACTGTGCTTCCTGTTGTATAAATATCATCAAATAAAATAATTTTTTTATTATCTAATCTTTTCTTGTTTTTTAATTTATATACTCCTTGTATATTCTGTTCCCTTTGTTCTTTGTTTAACTTACTTTGCTCTATTATATTTTTTGTTTTTATTAAACAGTTCCTTTCTAAGCATAACCCTACTTTTTTAGCTATTTCATTAGAAATCAGATAGCTTTGATTATATCCTCTTTCATTTAATCTTTTTTTACTAATTGGAACTGGAATTATTGTATCATAACATTTTAAATTTTGAAATATTTTTTCATTTTTTAACAAAAAATTTGCAAAAGTTTTGTATAAATATGAATCCTCTTGAAATTTATATCTTAATATCTCTTTTCTTATTATTCCATCATATTTGAAAATATATATAAGTTTTTTAAATTCTTTTTTTTCAATTTTTTCTACACAAAATTTTGATTCTTTCTTTAGCTTTATTTCACACTTTTTACATAGAAAATCTTTGTTTAGTTTTCCACATATTCCACAAATTGGTGGATAAATTAAGCTTACTATATTTTCAAATATTTTTTATTCCTCCATTCTCATTTTATATTCTAACCCTGTATTTCTTTTTTTACTATCTACATTTTGTATCATAAATTTGATAACTTTATCTGTACCAATTATTATTAATAATTTTTTTGCTCTTGTAATTCCTGTATATAATAAATTTCTTGTTAGTAACATAGGAGATGATTGTGGAACCACCATTATAACTACGTCAAACTCACTTCCGCTGTGCTTTATGTATTGTTATACTATAACTATGTTCTATTTGGTCTAAATCAGAAAATTCATACCACACTATTTTTTCATCATCAAATTTGATTTCAATTGATTTTTCTTTTTCATCTATATTTAAAACAGTTCCTATTTCTCCATTAAATACACCACTGCCTTCTTCTTTTTGTCCCAATACCTTTCTTTCCCAGTAAATGTCATAATTGTTTTTTATTTGCATTACTCTATCTCCTACACGGAAAATCGCTCCCATACTTGCTTTTTCTGGTAGATTGCCTTTATTTGGATTTAATTGTTGTTGCAATACTTTGTTTAATTCTCTAGTTCCTAACATTCCCTTTTTAGTTGGAGATAAAACTTGTATATTTTGGAAGAAATCATAATTTCCATAAGTTTCTAATCTTCCTGTACATAATGAAACAAGTTGTGCTAACATTTTTTCTTGGCTTCCCTCTTTTATAAAGAAAAAATCTTCTTCAGTTTCTTCTTCTACTTCATCTTTTCTTAAAAATTCTTCTCCATTATTTACTCTATGTGCATTTAAAATAATTTTACTTTTTGCTGCTTGTCTAAAAATTTTATCTAAATGAATTGTTGGAACTTTGTCTGAATTGATTAAGTCTTTTAAAACACTTCCTGGACCTACAGATGCAAGTTGATCAACATCACCTACTAAAATTAATTTTGTTCCTTGATAGATACATTTTAATAAATAATTCATTAAAAACATATCAACCATAGATACTTCATCAACTATTATTATATCTGCATCTATTGGTGCACCTTCATAGTCTCTGGAATTTTTATATAGACTTTCTTCATCTATTTTTCCAATTTCAAGTAATCTATGTAATGTTGATGCATCTTTACCAGTAGTTTCGGTCATCCTTTTTGCAGCTCTACCTGTTGGTGCAGATAAAACTACCTTTTTTCCTTTTTCTTCATATATATCTATAATATTTTTTATAATTGTTGTTTTTCCTGTACCAGGTCCACCTGTTATTATTGTTACATTATTTTCATTCACTAATTGTATTGCTTCTTTTTGTTTTTCAGATAATTCAATTTTTGAGTTTTTCTCAATTTTTTTCATTTCTGATTTTAAATTTTGTATTTTCTTCATATTTTTAGCTTTTTGAAGTCTTTTTATCCTTATTGCAATTTCTTCTTCTGTTTCAAAGAAATTTTTCAAATATACATATTCTAAATTTTCTCTTTTTTCTATAAATATTTCATTTTTTGTTCTTAAACTAATTAGTCCATTTTCCACATTTTCTGTTGATACATCTAAAAGATTAATTACAAAATTAATTAAATTATCTTTTAAAACACAACTATGTCCATTATATGTACTTCTAATTAAACCATATTTTATTCCACTTTCTACTCTTTTTTCATTATCATAATTTATTCCTAAATCAAGGGCCATTTTATCTATTTGTTTAAAGTCCACTCCTCTTGCAATATCAACTAAAATATACGGATTTAACTCTATTTCTTCAATTGCTTTCGTGCCAAATAAATCAAATACTTTTTTTGCATGTTCTGCACCTATTCCAAATCTCTCTAAAAAACCAACAATTTGCCATACTTCCCAATTTTCTATAAAACTATCTGACATTTCTTTAGCTTTTGCTTCTGAAATCCCTTTAATTTCAGCTAGTTTCATTGGTTCATATTTAAACACATGTATTGTTTCTTCTCCAAATCTTTTTATTATTTTTTTAGCAATGACTTGTCCTATACCTTTAATATTTCCATTTGCTAAATATCTCTCTAAAGCTGAAAGCGTTTGTGGCATTAACTTTTCAAAAGTATCAACTTTAAATTGTCTACCATAATCTTTATGTTCTACAAATTTGCCCAAAACCTTTAATGTGTCTCCTAAAACAATAAAAGGTAAATATCCAACTATTGTTGTAATTTCATTATCTGTTTCCAATTCAGCAATAGTATAACTATTTATTTCATTTTTATATATTATGTCTGTAACTTCTCCTATAATTTCCATTTAATTCTCCCAATTTTATATTATTGCATAGTTTATCACAAAAAATCAATATTTTCAACTTTCATTTACATTATCAATAATGTCCTTACACTCTTTCCATGTAAGAACTCTAAGACAATCATAGTCATTCTCTAATTTTTTTGCAATTTCTCTGGTATTATCTGTTGATTTTAAATCAGCAACGATAATATTTTTTAAATATTCTTCTTTGCCATATAAGATTTTAAATAAACTTGAACGTAAAAAAAATTCTATTTTTTCTTCTTGATTTTTAACTGCAATTATTAAGTAAATTCCATTTGCTTTGAAATTTGTATATGTAGCAATATAAATTATATTTTTTAAAATTTCAAATAAACCATATAGAGATAATGTCCAAAATATTGTATTTAAAATAAATTCCATTTGGTGTGCCTCCATATGGTTATTATATGCAAAAATGTCCATTTGGGGACTGTCCCCAAATGGACATTTTTTATATTATATTAATTGTAGTATTGCTACTTCAGCTCCGTCTCCTCTTCTAGGTCCAGCCTTAACAATTCTAGTAAATCCTCCAACATTTTTACCTGCATATTTTGGAGCAATTTCATTAAATAATTTTGATGGTAAATCTACGTTATTACCTTCAGAATCTTTAATTTTATTTAATTTTCTCATCATTTTTCTTCTAGCATTTAATCTAGTTGGCATATCTTTTTGTCTTTTTTCAGTAGTTGTTTCTTTTACTACTTTTAAATATTCTTTTCCATTTTTGCTTTTAACTAATTCTGTTTCTTTATTTCCATTTGTATCTAGCTTTGCCTTTACAACTTTAACATCAACCATTTCAAAATTATCTTTTTCTTTTATTGCAAGTGAAATTAAACTGTCAGCAATTGATTTAACTTCTTTTGCTCTAGCTTCGGTTGTTTCAATTTTACCATACATAATTAGGTCTGTTGTTAAGTTTTTTAGCATCGCCATTCTAATATCTGTTGTTCTTCCTAACTTTCTATTAGTAGCCAATTTTCTCTTCCTCCTTTTTTACTTCTACTCGTCTTCACTTGCGAAGTCTAGTCCTAAAGAATGTAGTTTTGCTGTTACTTCATCAAATGATTTCTTACCTAAGTTTCTAACCTTCATCATATCTGTTTCAGATTTATTTATTAAGTCTTCAACTGTTGCAATTCCAGCTCTTTTCAAACAGTTGAATGATCTTACAGATAATTCTAATTCTTCTATTGACATTTCTAAAACTTTTTCTTTTTTAGATTCTTCTTTTTCTATCATTACTTGTGTATTTTTTGTTGCCTCTGATAAATCTATAAATAATTCCAAATGTCCTGTCATAACTTTTGCAGCCAAACTTAAAGCTTCATGTGCTTTTAAGCTTCCATCTGTCCATACTTCAATTACTAGCTTGTCAAAATCAACCATTTGTCCAACTCTTGTATTTTCAACTTGATAGTTTACTTTTTTAACTGGTGTATAAATTGAATCTATTGGAAGTACTGATATGTCCTGATTAGGTTTTTTATTTTTTTCTGAAGAGTTATATCCTCTACCTCTGTTTGCAGTCATTTCCATTTTTAGGTTTCCACCCTCTGCAACTGTTGCTATATGTAAATCAGGATTTAATATTTCTACTGTTCCATCTGTTATAATATCAGATGCTAATATCTCTCCTTCACCTTTATGATCAATTCTTAAAATTTTCTCTTCATTTCCATCAAATTTTAATCTTACGTTTTTAAGGTTTACAATTATTTCAGGTACATCTTCTACAACATTTGTTATTCCTGAAAATTCATGTAAAACTCCATCAATTTTTACACTTGTTATTGCACATCCTGGAAGTGATGAAAGTAAAATTCTTCTCAAAGAATTTCCTATTGTTACTCCATAACCTCTTTCTAATGGTTCACATACAAATTTTGCATAGTTATTTGTATCATCAACCTCTAGACATTCAATATTTGGCTTTTCAAATTCTATCATTTTTACCTCCCAATATTCATATGAATATATCTAAAACTTTTAAAACTATAATAAGTTTTTATTAGTAAAATCCTAAAAGTATTTTTAATTATTATTTTGAGTAAAGCTCTACTATTAAATGTTCTTCGATTGGAATATCAATGTCTTCCCTTGTTGCTAATCTGATTACTTTACCACTTAAATTTTTACTGTCTTTTTCTAGCCAAGCTGGTGTTGGTCTTTTTGCAGATTCTTCTGCATTTATTTTTAATGTTACATTATCTTTTTTATTTTCTCTTACAGTTATTACATCTCCTACTTTTACTAGGTATGATGGAATATCAACTCTTTTTCCGTTTACTTCAAATTGAGCATGGTTAACAAATTGTCTTGCTTGTGCTCTAGATGATCCATATCCTAATCTGTATACTACATTATCTAATCTACTTTCTAAGATTTGTAATAAGTTTTCACCTGTTACACCTTTTTTGTTTGAAGCCATTTCAAAGTATTTTCTAAATTGTTTTTCTCCAACTCCATAATATGCTTTTGTTTTTTGTTTTTCTCTTAATTGAGTTCCGTATTCAGAAAGTTTTGCTCTTTTTTGTCCATGTTGTCCTGGTGCATAATTTCTTCTTGAAATACTGCATTTGTCAGAATAACATCTTTCACCTTTTAAGAACAATTTTTGTCCTTCTCTACGGCATCTACGACATTGCTCGTCTTTATATCTTGCCATTTTTATACTCCTTTCTATACTCTTCTACGTTTTGGTGGTCTACAACCATTATGTGGTATTGGTGTTACATCTTTTATAGCACTTATTTCTAAACCTGCTGTTTGAAGTGCACGAATTGCAGCTTCTCTACCAGCTCCAGGTCCTTTAACAAATACTTCAACAGATTTTAGTCCATGTTCCATAGCAGCTTTAGCAGCTGTTTCTGCAACTTGACCTGCTGCAAATGGTGTACTTTTTCTTGAACCTTTATATCCAAGTTCTCCAGCACTACCCCATGATATTGCATTTCCTTGTGTATCTGTGATTGTAACTATTGTATTATTAAAACTAGAATGAATATGTGCTGCTCCTCTTTCAATGTTTTTTCTATTTCTTCTAGCTACTTTTTTTGTTGTTACATTTTTAGCCATTTTGCAACTTCCTCCTTATTATTTTTTACTCTTGCTAACTAATTTTCTAGGTCCTTTTCTAGTTCTAGCATTAGTTTTTGTTCTTTGACCTCTTACTGGTAAACCTCTTCTATGTCTTAATCCTCTATAACATCCGATTTCTGTAAGTCTTTTTATATTTAAAGCAACTTCTCTTCTAAGGTCTCCTTCAACTTTGTAAGATTCGTCAATTACTTTTCTTATACTATTAACTTGTTCGTCTGTTAAATCTTTAACTCTAGTGTCTGGATTAATTCCAGCTTTTTCAAGAATTTTTCTAGAACTTGATACACCTATTCCATATATATATGTAAGTCCTATTTCAACTCTTTTTTCTTTAGGTAAGTCTACTCCTGATATACGAGCCATATTTTTTTGCACCTCCAAATTTTTTTGTTTATCTTAAATCTATTTAAAGATGAAATGCTAAAGGTAGGTATTCTTTAAATTCTTTAAGACATATATATAAACACAAATTTGATATGTAATTTTTTCAAAGAAAAAATTATCAGCCGCTACCTAATTTGTGTTATTAACTATTTTTTCAAGGATTATCCTTGTCTTTGTTTGTGTTTAGGATTTTCACAAATAACCCTAGTTACACCTTTTCTTTTTATTACTTTGCATTTGTCACATATTTTTTTTACTGATGGTCTTACTTTCATTTTTTTCACCTCTCTATAGCTATATTGTTTATTTTCCTCTCCATGTGATACGACCACGTGTCAAGTCATATGGAGAAAGCTCTACTTTTACTTTATCACCAGGTAATATTTTTATATAATTCATTCTTAATTTACCTGATATATGAGCTAATATTTGATGTCCATTTTCAAGTTCAACCTTGAAATTTGTATTTGGTAGTGCTTCAACTACTGTTCCCTCTACCTCTATAACATCTTCTTTTGCCAATTTTTTTACCTCCTATTAAAGGTTTATTTTCTTTGTTTAAGCATAATTTTCCAATTATACATAATAACTACTATATTATACAATATTATTTTAGTATTGTCAATACTTCTGGTTCTTTTTCTGTAATTAAAATTGTATTTTCATAATGTGCAGCTAATGATCCATCTTCTGTTATAATTGTCCAACCATCATCTAATTCTAAGATATTTGGTTTTCCTTGAATAACCATAGGTTCTATTGCTAAGGTCATACCTGGTTCTAATCTTAAACCTCTACCTGCTTTTCCGTAATTTGGAATTCCTGGATCCTCATGCATTTGTCTTCCAATTCCATGACCCTGAAATTCTCTTACAACAGAATATCCTTGTGAACGAACATATTCTCCAATTGTATGAGATATATCACCTATTCTATAGCCTGGTTTTGCATATTTAATTCCTTCAAAAAAAGCTTGTTTTGTAACTTCTACTAATCTTTTTGCTTCTTTCGAAACATTTCCAATCATAAATGTTCTTGCAGCATCTCCATTAAATCCGTTTTTTAGTGCTACAGTATCAACACTAACTATATCTCCGTCTTTTATTATTCTATTTTTTGATGGAATTCCATGGATTACTTCATCATTTATAGATATACATATAGATGCAGGAAATGGTGGAACTCCTTCCATTCCTATGTCATATCCTTTTTCTGCCGGAATAGCACCATTTTCTCTCATAATCTTTTCAGCTAAACTATCAATTTCTAGAGTTGTCATCCCTGGTTTTATTTGTTTTTCTAATTTATCATATAATATTGCTACAACTCTACAAGCTTCTTTCATTAATTCAATTTCTTTTTTAGATTTTATAGTTACCAATTTTCTTCTCCTTAAAAATTCTCTTTTATATAATTAATAACATCATCTGCAACTTCTTGTCCTAGTTTAACATCTTTGCTTACTACTGCAGAATATAATTTTCCATTTTTTTCATAATAATCTACTAATGGACTTGTAACTTCAAAATAATTTTCTAATCTTGATTCTACAGTATCTATACTGTCATCTTTTCTTTGTATTAATTCTTGTCCACATTTATCACAGATTCCATCTACTTTTGGTGGATTTAAAACTAAATTATAAACTGTTTTACATTCATTATTTGAACAAATTCTTCTATTTACAATTCTTTCTATTATTTCCTCTTTTGGCGTAGTTAAATTAATTACTATATCAACTTTTTTTCCTTTAGTTGTTAATATTTTATCCAACTCTTCTGCTTGTTTTACTGTTCTTGGAAATCCATCTAAAATAATTCCTTGTTGAACATCTGGTTCTTCTAATCTATCTACAACAATTCCAATTGTTACATCATCTGGAACCAAACTTCCTTTAGAAATATAACTTTCTGCTAATTTTCCTAATTCAGTTTGTTCTTTAATATTTTTTCTGAAAATATCTCCTGTTGAAACCTGTGGTATTTCAAGTTTTTCTGCTAAAATACTAGCAATTGTTCCTTTACCAGTTCCTGGTGCACCTAACATAATAATTACCATAAAAACACTTCCTTTTTATTTTATTTTTTTCTTAAAGACTAAGAGATGATGATTTTTGATATGTAAAAATCACTATCTCTTAATCTTTAAGAAGATTATAAAAGATAATTAAGGAGTGTCCTCTTTTTCCATAAAATAGGGAAAAAGGAACATCCCCTAATCCCTTTTATTCTAAAAATCCTTTGTAATGTCTCATAGCAAGTAATGATTCTAGTTGTTGAACTGTTTCCAATGCAACACCTACAACGATTAATATTGATGTTCCACCAAAGGCTATATTTAAATTTGTAAATCTTAATAACATTGGAATAATAGCTATAACTGCTAAAAATAAACCACCAAACCATGTTAACTTAGATATTATTGATGATAAATATTCTGTTGTTGGTTTTCCAGCTCTTATTCCAGGTATAAATCCACCATTTTTCTTAATATTGTTAGATACTTCTGCTGGGTTAAATGTAGCATATGTATAGAAAAATGTAAATCCTACAATTAATAGTAAATAAACAATGGCATTTGCTAATGAATATCCCCATCCTACACTTGAAGTTGATGTAGCAATTGAGAATTTATAAACGCCTGCCCAAAATCCTGTTTTAGTTGCTATATCTTTTACAAATATTTGAATAATCATAGCTGGGAATGTCATAAATGATGAAGCAAATATTACAGGCATAACACCTGCCATAACTAATTTCAATGGGATATGTGTATTTTGTGCTCCTACCATTTTTCTTCCTACAACTTTTTTAGAATATTGTACAGGAACTTTTCTTTCGGCTTGTTGTACAAATACAACTCCTGCAACTAAAATTATTGCACCTATAATAATTCCAAGTGCTGTCAAAAGCCCTGTTGTACTAAATCCTGCATCTGTCATAATTAAATTCCATAGTGTTGTAATTCCACTTGGTAATCTTGATATAATACCAACAAAAATTAATAATGATATTCCATTTCCTATTCCTTTGTTAGTAATTTCATCTCCAAGCCAAGTTAGAATTGATGTACCCACAACTAATCCAGTTACTGTTAATACACCAGTTATAAATTTATCATTTACAAATATTCCAGAAGATTTATATGATAGATAAATTCCAATTCCTTCTACTAATGCTAATATTATAGTTAGGAATTTTGTATATCTATTAATTTTCTTTCTTCCTTCTTCTCCACCTTCTTTAGTTAATCTCTCTAAAGCAGGTATAATCATTCCTAAAAGTTGAATAACAATTGATGCTGTAATATATGGACTAATTGACATTGCAAATAGTGAAAATCTTGAAAAAGCTCCTCCAGATATCATGTCTATTAATCCTGCTATTCCACTTGTATTTTTCATAGCTTCATTAAGAGCTATACTATTAACACCAGGTACAGTAATAAAGCAACCAAATCTAAATACTATAATTAATATTAATGTATACCATAATCTTTTTCTTACATCAGGTGTTTTTAAAGCGTTTTTTATTGTTTTAAACAATTAAATCACCTCTGCCTTTCCACCTAAAGCTTCGATTTCTTCTTTAGCTTTATTTGTGAATCTCTTAGCTTTAACGTTTAATTTTTTATCTAATTTTCCAGTTGCTAAAACAACAATACCATCATTTATTTTTCCGATAATTCCTTCTTCTAATAAACTTTCAGCAGTAACATCTGTTGCTTTTGATTTATTTAGCATTTTAAATGTTACTTCTGTATATGTTTTAGCATGGATGTTTGTAAATCCTCTTTTTGGTAATCTTCTATATAATGGTGTTTGACCTCCTTCAAATCCACGTCTTACTCCACCACCAGATCTTGCTTTTTGTCCTTTATGACCTCTTCCAGAAGTTTTTCCATTTCCAGAAGCCATACCACGACCTACTCTATTTCTTTTTACCTTTTTTAAAGCTGGTTTTAATTCGTCTAATTTCATTTAAGTCTTGCACCTCCTAACTAAATAATTTCTTCTACTTTTTTCCCTCTTTTTTTAGCTACTGATTCTACAGTTTGCATTGATTTAAGTCCTTCAATTGTAGCATAAACAACGTTTCTTGGATTGTTTGTTCCAATAACTTTTGTTCTTATATTTTTATATCCTGCTAGTTCTAATACTGGTCTAACACTTCCTCCAGCAATAACTCCTGTACCGATAGCAGCTGGTTTTAACATTACTTTTGCACTTCCAAAAGTTCCTACATATTCATGTGGTACTGTTGTTTCAACAACTGGAACTTCTACTAAATTCTTTTTAGCTTCTTGTATTGCTTTTTTGATAGCATCTGGAACTTCAGCTGCTTTACCATTTCCAACACCTACATGCCCATTTTCATCACCAACAACAACAACTGCACTAAATCTAAAAGTTCTACCACCTTTTACAACTTTAGCAACTCTGTTAATAGCAACTACCTTTTCTTTTAATTCATTTTTTTCTTCCATAGTATCCTCCTTTTCTAGAATTTTAAACCGCCTTCCCTTGCTGCTTCTGCTAACTCTTTAACAACTCCATGATAGATATATCCACCACGATCAAATACAACTTCAGTAATATTTTTTGCTATAGCTTTTTTTGCAATTAATATTCCTAATTCTTTAGCAGCTTCTTTATTAGCGTGTTTTGTTTTTATTTCTTTATCTAATGTTGAAGCAGAAACTAATGTATTTGCTTTAACATCATCGATAATTTGTACATATAAATTAGTATTACTTCTATATACACATAATCTTGGTCTTTCAGCTGTTCCAGATATTTTTCTTCTAACTCTAATATGTCTTCTTGTTCTTTCCATTTTTCTATCTGTCTTTTTAACCATCTTTTTTCTCCTTTCCTAACTTTTCTTTTAATTTTAATCAAATATCAAATTTTATTAAAATTATTTACCAGTCTTACCTTCTTTACGTCTGATAACCTCATCAGCATATTTAATACCTTTACCTCTATAAACTTCAGGTGGTCTTTTTGTTCTAACTTCTGCTGCAACTTGACCAACTAATTCTTTATCAATTCCTCTAACTATAATTGTATTAGGATTTGGAACATCAAAAGTAATTCCTGCTGGTGCTTCAAATATAACTGGATGAGAATATCCTAAAGTTAGATTTAAATTATTTCCTTGTTTTTGAACTCTATAACCTACACCATTGATTTGTAATTCTTTAGTGTATTCTTTAGTTACACCAATTATCATATTGTTGATTAAAGTTCTTGTTAAACCATGTAACCCTCTGTTAAAAGGTTGATTATCTTTTCTTGCAACTTTAATTTCATTTGCTTCAATTTCTATAGAAATATTATTATGTATATCTCTTTCTAATGTGCCTTTTGGTCCTTTTACAGTAAGATGCTTACCATCTATTTTTACCTCAACTTCGGCTGGTACTGTAATAGGTTTATTTCCTATTCTTGACATTTTAAGTTTTCCCTCCTCTTTTACCATACATATGCTAGTACTTCTCCACCAACGCCAAGTTCTCTAGCTTCTTTATCAGTTTTTAAACCTTTTGATGTAGAAATAATAGCAATTCCTAAACCATTTAATACTTTTGGTAATTCGTCCTTAGATGCATATACTCTTAAACCTGGTTTACTAATTCTTTTTAATCCATCTATTACTCTAGTTCCTTTTTCATCATATTTTAGAGTAACTCTTATAATTCCTTGAGTATCATCTTTGATTTCTTCAAAATTCTTAATATATCCTTCTTTTAACAAAATTTCAGCAATTCCAAGTTTCATCTTTGAGCTTGGTATATCTACTGATTTATGTTTAGAACTATTTGCATTTCTAATTCTTGTTAACATATCTGCTATTGGATCTGTAATATTCATTAATTACTTACCTCCTTCTTAACTTTTTTATATATCTTTTTTACCAACTAGCTTTCTTAACACCTGGAATCTCACCTTTATGTGCTAATTCTCTAAAACATACACGGCAAATTCCATATTTTCTAATATAGCTATGTGGTCTACCACATATTTTACATCTATTGTATTCTCTAGTTTTATATTTTTGTGGTCTTGCTTGTTTTACTTTCAATGATTTTTTAGCCATAATTATCTCCTTTCATAATTTACAACTAATACTTTTATGCCTACACTTTTTCTAAAATCTTTATACTAAGATTTTTAAGTTTTATTGTATAATTTAACTTTTGAATGGCATACCCATTAAACTTAGAAGTTCTTTAGCTTCCTCGTCTGTTTTTGCTGTTGTTACAAATATAATATCCATACCTCTTAGTTTATCTACTTTATCATATTCGATTTCAGGGAATATTAATTGTTCTTTTACACCCATTGAGTAATTTCCTCTACCATCAAAAGAATTGTTTGATACTCCTCTAAAATCTCTAACTCTTGGAAGTGCAACATTAAATAGTTTGTAAGCAAAATCATACATTTTATCTGATCTTAATGTTACTTTACATCCAATGTTTACACCTTCTCTTAATTTAAATGCTGCTATTGACTTCTTTGCCTTTGTTATTACTGGTCTTTGACCTGTAATTTGAGTTAAGTCATTCATAGCATTTTCTAAAACTTTAGGATTTTCTTTTAAATCTCCTAATCCTATATTTATTACTATTTTGTCAAGTTTTGGAACTTGCATAACTGATTTATAATTGAATTTTTTCATTAATGCTGGGATTACTTCTTTTTGATATTGTTCTCTAAGTTTTTCCATCTTTTATTAATCCTCCTTTCTTATTTTAATTTTGCTCCACATTTTTTACAAACACGAACTTTGCCATCTTTTTCAATGCTATATCCAATTTTTGTAACTTTTCCACATTTTGGACATACTACATTTACTTTTGATGATGGAATAGCTACTTCTACTGGTATAATTCCACCTTCTTCACCTTGTTTTCTAGCTTTTACATGTTTTTTTCTAACATTTACATCTTTTACAATGACTTTGTTTTGTTTTGGAATTACTTCTAAAACTTCTCCTGTTTTACCTTTATCATTTCCAGATAAAACTTGAACATTGTCTCCTTTTTTTATTCTCATTTCTATTTTTCACCTCTTCTTTTTTCGGTAATTACTTATTTATTTTAAAGAACTTCAGGGGCTAAAGAAAGAATCTTCATATAATCTTTCTCCCTTAATTCTCTTGCAACTGGTCCAAATATACGAGTTCCTCTTGGTGTTCCATCTTCTCTAATTATTACAGCTGCATTTTCATCAAATCTTATATATGAACCATCTGGTCTTTTTAATCCTTTTTTAGATCTAACTATAACCGCTTTTACAACATCACCTTTTTTAACAACTCCTCCTGGTGTTGCTGATTTAACTGAAGCAACTATTATATCTCCTATGTTAGATGTTTTTCTATAAGAACCACCTAAACATCTGATACACATAATTTCTTTAGCACCGGTGTTGTCAGCTACTTTCAATCTTGATTGTTGTTGTATCATAACTGATTTCTCCTTTCATTTATTTTGTGATTGCTTTTTCTGTAATTTCAACTACTCTCCATCTTTTATCCTTAGAAAGTGGTCTTGTTTCCATTACTTTAACTTTATCACCAATTTGACAAGCATTTTCTTCATCATGAGCTTTTAATTTATAAGTTCTTTTTACAGTTTTTCCATAAACATTATGACTAACACTAGTTTCAACAGCTACAACTACTGTTTTATCCATTTTGTTAGATGTTACTGTTCCAATCATAACTTTACGAAGATTTCTTTCTTCCATTTAGATTTCTCCTTTCTTCTCTGCTATTTTTCTTTCTGTCAATACTGTATTTATTTTAGCTATATCTTTCTTAACTTCTTTTATTTTCATAGGATTATCTAGTCCATTTGTAGCTAAACTAAATTTTAATTTGAATAATTCTGTTTTTAGTTCACCTAATTCTTTTTCTAAATCTGGTGAAGACATTTCTCTAATTTTATTTATCTTCATCATTTTCACCTACCTTTTCAGTTTCTCTTGCTACGAATTTTGTTTTATTAGGTAGTTTATTCATAGCTAAACGTAAAGCTTCTCTTGCAGTTTCTTCAGGTACACCTGCTATTTCAAACATTACTCTTCCTGGTTTTACAACTGCAACCCAATATTCTGGAGCACCTTTACCTTTACCCATACGAGTTCCTATAGGTTTTGCAGTGATTGGTTTATCTGGAAATATTTTTATCCAAACTTTACCACCTCTTTTTATATAACGAGTCATAGCAATTCTGGCTGCTTCAATTTGATTTCCTGTAATTAAAGCTCCTGTTACAGCTTGAATTCCATACTCACCATCTGTAACTTTATTACCTCTTGTTGCTTTTCCTCTCATTCTACCTTTTTGTACTTTTCTATGTTTTGTTCTTTTTGGCATTAATGGCATTATGCTTCTCCTCCTTCCACATGTCTTTCTGGAAGAATTTCTCCTTTATATATCCAAACTTTTACACCAATTTTTCCATATGTTGTATCTGCTTCTGCAAATCCATAATCTATATCAGCTCTTAAAGTTTGTAGTGGAATATTACCTTCTTTGTAAAATTCAGTTCTAGCCATATCAGCTCCACCTAATCTTCCAGAAACCGCAGTTTTTATACCTAAAGCTCCTGATTTCATAGATTTTTGCATGCATTGTTTCATAGCTCTTCTGAATGAAATTCTTCTTTCTAGTTGACCAGCAATATTTTCTGCAACTAGTTGTGCATCTGTATCAATGTTTTTAACTTCTACTATATTTAAATTAATATCTTTTCCTATTAATTTCATAAGTTCAGCTTTAATGTTTTCAACTTCTGCTCCACCTTTTCCAATAACAATTCCAGGTTTTGAAGCATACAAATTTACTTTAACCATTTTAGCTGTTCTTTCTATTTCAATTTTTGAAATTCCAGCTTGATATAATCTTTTCTTTAAAAATTTACGAATTTTTTGATCTTCTACTAAGTAATCCGCAAAATTCTTAGAATCTGCATACCATTTAGAATTCCAGTCTTTTATAATTCCAACTCTTACACCTGTTGGATGTACTTTTTGTCCCATTTTTATTTATGCCTCCTTTTCTCTTAAAACTATTGTTATATGACTTGTTCTTTTTCTAATTCTAACTGCTGAACCTTTTGCTGCTGGTCTTATTCTCTTTAATGTTGGACCTTGATTTGCATATATTTCAGCAACATATAAATTTTCATGTTTCATATTATGATTATTTTCAGCATTTGCAATTGCTGATTTTAGTAATTTTTCTATTATTTCTGAAGATGCTTTTGGTGTAAATTTTACTATTGCTAAAGCTTCATCAACATCTTTTCCTCTAATTAAATCAGCTACAATTTTTACTTTTCTAGCTGAAATTCTAGAATATTTAAGAGTTGCTTTAGCTTCGTTTATAACGGCTATTTCTTGCTCTTTCACTTTATTTTGCCTCCTTTACAAATTCTTTTATTTCTTAGTTGTTTTGTCTCCTGCATGACCTTTATATGTTCTTGTAGGAGCAAATTCACCTAATTTATGACCTATCATTTCTTCTGCTATATATATCGGTACATGTTTTCTTCCATCATGTACAGCTATTGTATGACCAACCATTTGTGGATAAATTGTTGAAGCTCTAGACCATGTTTTTAAAACTTCTTTGTTTCCAGTTTCATTCATAGCCTCAACTCTTTTTAATAATTTCTCATCTACAAAAGGTTTTTTCTTGCTTGATCTTGACATATTTTAAGTTCTCCTTTCCTTATTTTCTTCTCTTAACTATAAACTTATTAGATTGTTTATTTTTATTTCTTGTCTTATATCCTAGTGCTGGTTTACCCCAAGGTGTCATTGGTCCAGCGTGTCCGATTGGTGCTCTACCTTCACCACCACCATGTGGGTGATCTACTGGGTTCATAACAGATCCTCTAACTGTAGGTCTGATTCCCATATGTCTTTTTCTACCAGCTTTACCAATTTTAACATTTTCATGATCACTATTTCCAATAACTCCAATTGTAGCTCTACAATTTGTTAAAATTAATCTCATTTCTCCTGATGGAAGTCTAACATGTGCATATTTTCCTTCTTTTGCCATTAATTGAGCACTTTGTCCAGCTGCTTTAACAAATTTTCCACCTTGTTTTGGATTTAATTCTATGTTATGAATTAATGTACCAACTGGAATTGAGCTAATAGGCATACAATTACCTGGTTTTATATCAACTGATTCTCCTGATATTACTTTATCTCCATCTTTTAATCCTTGTGGAGCTAATATATATGCTCTTTCTCCATCTGTATATTCAATTAATGCTATATTACTACTACGATTTGGATCATATTCGATTCCAATTACTGTTGCTTCTATATCATCTTTTTGTCTTTTAAAATCTATAATTCTATATTTTTGTCTGTTTCCACCACCTTGATGTCTAACTGTTATTCTTCCATAAGAGTTTCTACCTGCATTTTTTTTCTTTTTAGCAAGTAATGATTTTTCAGGAGTCTTTTTAGTAATCTCTGCAAAATCTGAAACTGTCATATTTCTTCTTGATGGTGTATATGCTTTAAAGTGTTTCATTCCCATGATTTAATCTCTCCTTTTTATTTATTTTCCGAGTTATTTCTCGATATTTTTTCTTCTTTATAATTTCTAAGCTCCCATAAATTCATCAATAGAATCATTATATTTTTTAGAAACTTTAACTTCTTTTCCACCTTTTCCAAGGTATGTTATATCAGCTGGATTTGTATCAATAGTAACTATAGCTTTTTTCCAATCTGATGTTTTTCCTGTATGGTATCCTACTCTTTTTGTTTTTCCACCTACAGTCATTGTATTTACTTTTAAAACTTTAACTTCAAATAATTTTTCAACAGCTTTTGCTATTTCAATTTTTGTAGCTTTTTTATTTACTTTGAAAGTGTATTTACCTTCTTGTAATTCATCATTACTTTTTTCAGTAACAACTGGTGCAATTATTATATCTTCTGGTTTCATTTATGCATACACCTCCTCTAATTTTTTAACAGTGTCAACTGGTAAAATTAGATTTTTATATTTTAATAAATCAAATACATTTATGTTATTTGCTAAAATTGTTTTAACTCCTTCAATATTTCTTGAAGACATTGCAACATTTTTATTTGTTTCTGGAAGGATTATTAATGTTTTTCCTTCTGCTTTTAAACTGTTTAATGTTTCTACCATTGTTTTTGTTTTAATTTCTTTTAATTCTAATTTATCAACAACTGTTAATTCTTTTTCTAATACTTTAGAACTTAATACTGATCTAATTGCTAAACGTTTTTCTTTTTTGTTTACTGAATAACTATATGAACGAGGCTTTGGTCCTAAAGCTATACCACCTTTTATCCATTGTGGAGCTCTTATTGAACCTTGTCTTGCTCTACCTGTTCCTTTTTGTCTCCATGGTTTTTTACCACCACCTGAAACTTCTGATCTAGTTTTTGTGCTTTGTGTTCCTTGTCTTTGATTAGCTAAATAATTTACAAGTACACTATGTACTATATTTTCATTTGGTTCAATTCCAAAAACACTATCTGCTAATTCTATATCACTTACTTTTTTTCCTTTCATATCATATACGTCTATTTTTGGCATTTCAAAATTCCTCCTTCCTTCTATTTAGTAGCCTTTACAGCTGATTTTACTTTTAAGATAGCTCCCTTTGGTCCTGGTACACTACCTTTTATTAATAATACGTTTTTATCCATATCAACTCTTACAACATCTAAGTTTTGTATTGTAACTGTAACTCTTCCCATATGTCCTGGTAACTTTTTACCTTTAAATACTCTACCTGGTGTTGAAGTTGATCCCATAGAACCTGGTCTTCTATGATACATTGAACCATGTCCCATTGGTCCTCTATGTTGTCCATGTCTTTTTATAACACCTTGGAATCCTTTACCTTTTGAAGTACCTTGAACATCTACTTTTTCTCCTGCTGTGAAGATATCAGCTTTAACTTCATCTCCAACTTTGTAGTTTTCTACTTCTTCAATTCTAAATTCTCTTAGATGTTTTTTGTTTGTTAATTTTGCTTTTGCAAAATGTCCTGCTTCTGGTTTGTTGATGTGTTTATCTTTAACATCTCCATATCCTAATTGGATAGCATTGTATCCATCTGTTTCAACTGTTTTTACTTGTGCAACCACATTTCCTGATGTTTCTATAACTGTAACTGGAATAACATTTCCTTTTTCATCAAAAATTTGTGTCATTCCAACTTTTCTTCCTATAATTCCTTTCATTTTTCTTTCCTCCTAACTATTGGCTGGCATTTAATTGTCAGCTTGGTTTTTGTTGTTCATTTTATAAAATTATGATTTTATTTCTATATCTACACCAGCTGGTAGTTCAAGTTTCATTAGACTGTCAACTGTTTTTTGTGTTGGATATAAAATATCAATTACTCTTTTATGTGTTCTCATTTCAAATTGTTCTCTTGAATCTTTATGTTTGTGTGGAGAACGTAAAATTGTAACTATTTCCTTTTGTGTTGGTAATGGAATAGGACCTGAAACCTTTGCTCCTGTTTTTTTAGCTGTATCTACTATTTTTTCAGCAGACTGATCTAAAACTACATGGTCATATGCTTTAAGTCTTATTCTTATTTTTTCACTTGTTGCTATTGTATTTGCCATCGTAATTTTCCCTCCTTTTAATTTAAATTTTGTTTAGGTGCTAATATATTAGCTACCAAAATTACCGTGGCAAGTTATAACGCTTTCTGGTGTTTTGATTTTCACCTATTTAAAATCCCAAAATACGCATGATAGTCTTGGGATAAGCATTTTTTCTTACCGCCTGGTCTTTGCCATGACATACTCCGCCAAAGTTCCCTCCACCTTACGGAATTGTATGGTGTAGCCACATTTGGCATCATCGCTAAATTCATGCCTATATATTATATAATGCTTCTACCCGTATGTCAAGAGGTTTTGTGATTTTTTTGTAAATTTTCTATATTATGGTTGATTTTATAAAAAAAACATTGTATAATATTCGGGTTGCAATTTTCATTGCATAAATAATAAAATTGAAAGGAAATTTATAAAATGTCAAAATTCAAAAAAAATGAACCACTATATAATGGATTAATTATAATATTAGGAGTAGTAATTATAGGATTTGGAGTTGCAGTACTACTAAGAGCAGGTCTAGGTACTGATCCTTTTACATGTTTAAATATTGGTTTTTCTAAATTAACAGGTTTATCTTTTGGTACATGTCAATTAATCACAAATATAGTTATTCTTAGTGTCCCTCTTATCTATAGTAGAAAAAGTATTGGATTTGGAAGTATTGCTAATATGGTTTTAGTAGGATATTCAGCAGATTTTTTCAATTTTCTATTTACATATTTACCAGAAAAATCTCCAGTAGAAGAATTTTTATTAATGATTATAGGAATTTTAGTATGTTCTTATGGAGTTGCTATGTATATGGAAGGAAATATGGGTGTCGCTCCTTATGATGCTTTAAGTATAATCATATCCAAAAAATTTAATAAAAATTATGGCTTTGTAAGAATGGTTCAAGATTTAATTTGCGTTATTATTGGTTATTTATTAGGTGGAACTGTTGGTATAAGTACTGTTTTAACAGCATTGGTTATGGGATATATAATAAATTATTATAGACCTAAAATACATCACTTCTTTTTTGAATAAATATTTATTTACTTTTTTTGTAAACTATGATATAATTCAAAAAATAAAACAAAGTAAGGAGTGCTATTTATGAGTTCAAATTCAGATAATGCTACTACTTTGGCAGAAAACAAGGTTCTGATCTTATATATATTAAATCTTATAAATAATGATATTAGACAAGATGATTTATTTAAAATAATTACATCTATAAATAATATTAATTACTTTTATTTTAAACAAGTATTAACAGATTTAATAGATTCAAAGCTAGTAGGTATTCATACTAAAGAAGAGGATCAATTTATTAGAATTACCTCAGAACGGAAAAAATGCATATATTCTTACAAAAGAGATTTTACCAGGTCTTCTAAAATTAAAAGCTGATAAGATATTTGAAAAGGAATTTGCTTCTATTGAAGAAGAATCTTCTATTATTGCAGAATTTATTCCAAAAAATGAAAATGATTATACTATAAAGTGTAAAATTGTAGAAAACAACGAAACTGTTTTTGAAGTTAAAACATTTGTCGGTTCTAGAGAAAGAGCAAAACGAATTGTAGATAATTGGAATAAAAATGCTAAAACAATATACCCAGAAATTTTAAATTTATTACTAAATGAATAATTCTTCGACCAATGGGGACAGGTTCAATTTGGTTGAGCCTTCCCTTCTCTTTACTTTAGGGGCATGTGCCCCCTATTTTTTTATTTATGATTGATTTAAGTAAAATTAAAAATTGTTAGTTATAAGAATGAGGGATGTTCAGGGCAAAAGTATTATATTATTTTTTATTTCATTACTCGGCTCCCTTCATACGCTAAGAAGTTG
>CAMNPT010000021.1 GCA_946548575.1 uncultured Clostridium sp.
GCTTCTCATTTTCTATTTTTATTATACACAATTTTTATAAAGAAGTCAATAATTTCAGCTTACAAACTAAAATTTTGGAATATTTGTAATTTAGTAAGAGATAAAAATACTCTTTATACAAATCAATTCAACCTCAGAAGTTCCAAAACTTCCGAGGTTTTTTGTTTTATTCCACAACTTCTAACGCTTTATCTTTATCTGTTTTTTCATCAAAATTATAATAAGTTTGCGGAATATTTCCTACTATAACATTTTCCATTAATAAAACTTGATTTGTAATCTCTTTCTCAATATCCTGAAATGGTGTTAATACTTTAATATTTACTCTCACCTCCAAAAAAACTCTATGTAATGTTTGATTAATTCCCTGTTCTATAAACTCACTCCTTAGGTCTGATTCTACATTTCCAGTAGGAGCTATTCTTATTTTTACACCAGGTCCTTTACCTGCTAAAAGTTTCATTCCAGTAAAACTTCCGTATTGCAATTTCTATATTTTCTCTAGACTCCTTATCCATATCTTCCTGTATTTTTATAGTTACATCTGAAATAATTTCATTAATTGCTATCATATTTGATTTTACCATTGTAACATTTCCATTGGAATCTTTTTCTACTGTATATATTTCATCATAAGTATGCTCATTCATAACATTAGTAGCTTCTTTGTTTGATATTATTGTTGCAATTGATTTTGCTTTTGTCTCACATAATGAATCAAATATAGGATATACAGAATTTATTATATATTTTGCTGTTAAAATCGCTAATATTACTATAATTACTAATTTAATCACTTTTTCTTTTTTTATATTTATACCATTATTAAATTTTCTATTTTCATTTTTAGCTTTATTTTTTAATTTTTTTATATCTTTTATACTAGTTCTTGTATTTCGAAATATTGGAATTTTAATTCTTGGTCTAGAATAAATTTTAGACATTTTCTACTACATTTCTTTTTAAATAATGTGGTATAAATAATTTCTGTCCTTGTACAATATTATTTTCATCCTCAATTCCATTTAAACTTACAATTGCCTGAATTGTACTCCCAAATTTCTTTGCTATATTCCATAAAGTATCTCCTTTTTGTACTACATATATCAATATACTATAATCTTCATCTTCTCTTAATCCGTTTGTCTGTATATCATCAATAACATTTAAATTGCTATTTTTACAGAAATTTAGTTCAATACCTAAATCTATATTAACACTTACCATCCCACCATCTTGAATAAAAAAATCTTTGTTTAATATTTGTAATTGTAAATTATTTTCTATATTATCACTTTCTTCAATATCTGGAATACTAAAATTAAAAGGAATTTTTTCACTTCTAGTTTCTAACTGTAAATTATCATTATTTAAAATAAATATTAATTGTAATTCCACATCATAAGTAAATTTATTATTTGATCTATTTTCATTTTGTATAACTGGTATTACATCTACATCACAAATAGTTTTATTATTTATATCTTCAATAATTATATTATCTTTTATTTGTTTAATCTCATTTATATTTTTCTTATCTATAATTGTAGTAATCTTTTTTTGGTTGAACTCTAAATTATCAGTTGGACTATATAAATCTTGAATTAAATTAATAACTTTTTCCTCATAAACAGTAGCCATTACACCCATTTCTACTTCTATATATATTGAATGTTCTTCTACTGAATTTGGCTTTATCACTATATTTTTTATCTCATAATTCACTTCACAAATATTATCTTCATTAATATTTTGTATATCAATAAATCCTACAATTGGAATTTTTGCGTTTACTGTACCTATTGTATTATCTTCTGTTAAGTACAAAATCTTTAATTCTGCCTCAGCCTTTGTCAATATTTTATTATAACTAATTTTCACATCTTTATTAGCAATTTCTAAATTCACCTTTAATAATTCTGCTAAATTATTGCTACTATCTATATTAATTGTGTCTTTTGCATAAATTTTTGTATCTCCTATTCCTACTAATGAATTAACTTTCACATCTTTTCTTAACATTTGTATATCTCCAGCATTACTAATATCATTTACTATATCTATATTTTCATTTGAATAAATTTTAATTTCCACTTCAATAGCTGCCTTTATCCCTACTTTTCTACCATTAATAACTTTTGTTTCAATTGATTTCAAATTAGAATCAATTCTACAGTTCATACCTTGCTTACAATTTTTAATTTGAATATTTTCTGAAAACTCTAAACTTGTTGTTATTCCTCTTACTTTATCATTTTCATCATCTGCAATATACATTATATATGTATTAATGTTGCCATCTAGTCTGATTTTTTCATCTAAAACTTCTTTTTTATATATACATACAACCCCACTTGTACAAATTGTATTTAAAATATCAGGCTTTGAGTCTGGTACAATCATATCTCCTTCTACTAATATCATCTCTTTTTTTGTAGCTACTAATTTATTTACACATAAACTTTCTTTCACTGTATCTAAAACCATCTTTTAACCTCCTTAAGTTTTCTTTTATTAATGTATATTATAGTTAAATTTATTTTATGCCTAAAATAAAAAAAGTTGTAAGATCAATGGTCTTACAACTTTTTTATTATTTACTTGCTATATAATAGCCTACACCTCTTTTTGTTATAAGTATTTTTGGAGTAGAAGTATCCTTTTCTATTTTTTCTCTAATTCTTCTTACTGTTACATCTACTGTTCTTATATCTCCAAAATATTCATACCCCCATACTTTTTCAAGTAATGTTTCTCTTGTTACAACTTGTTCTGGTTGGGTTACTAAAAATTTTAAAACTTCAAATTCTCTTAATGTTAAGTCTATAACTTCTCCTCTAACTTTAGTTTCAAATTTATCTAAATCTAATTCTAATTCTCCTACTTTAATTTTACTTTCTTTCTTTTTCTCCTCACCTTGTGCTTCTGATGTTTGTAAATTTGAATTAGCATCTACTTTTCTTAAATTAGCTTTAACTCTTGCTACTAACTCTCTAACACTAAATGGTTTTGTTATATAGTCATCTGCACCTAGTTCTAACCCTAGAATTTTATCAATTTCTCCATCTTTTGCTGTTAGCATAATAATTGGAACATTTAGTGAGTTTTTTATTCTTTTACAAACAGATAAACCATCTAATTTAGGAAGCATTATATCCAATAAAATTAAATCTGGTTTTTGTTCTAATGCCATATCAATTGCTGTAAGACCATCACTTGCTTCTATTGTAGAATATCCTTCTTTCTTTAAATTATATACCAATATATCTATTATTGGTTGTTCATCATCAACAATTAATATTGTCTTTGTATCAACTTTTACTTCATCTTCCACAAAAATTTCCGCCTTTCCATTAGCTTTATTCTATAGTATATTTATATCACAATTATAATTTTATTACAAGTTTTTCATAAAATTTTTACAAAAATATTACAATTTTATTCATCTCTTAGTTTTATATATACATCTTTTAATTGTTCTTCAGATACTACTGAAGGTGCTCTCATTAACAAATCTCTAGCTTTTTTATTTTTTGGAAATGCAATTATTTCTCTTATATTTTGAGAATCTGCAATTAGCATTATCATTCTATCTATTCCAGGTGCAGCTCCAGCATGTGGAGGTGTTCCATATTGAAATGCATTATATAATGCTCCAAATCTATTTTTTACATCTTCCTCATTATATCCGGCAATTTCAAATGCTTTTACCATTATTTCAGGATTATGATTTCTTACAGCACCTGATGCCATTTCATACCCATTACATACAAGGTCAAACTGATATGCTAAAATATCTAAAGGATTTTTTGTTTCTAATACTTCTAATCCACCTTGTGGCATTGAAAATGGATTATGATTAAAATCTATTTCACCTTCATCTGTTAATTCATACATTGGAAAATCTACTATAAAGCAAAATTTATAAACATCTTTTTCTATTAATTCTAATCTTTTTCCAAGTTCTATTCTAACTAATCCAGCTATCTTTTGAGCTTTTTCAAATTCATCTGCTATAAAAAATAATGCACAATTTGAAATTGCTCCATATTCTTTTTCTAAAGTTTCTTTCATCTTTTCTGTTATAAATTTAGAAATTCCTCCAGTAACTTCTCCTGTATTTTCAAATTTTGTCCATGCTAATCCTTTTGCTCCAACTTCCTCAGTTTGTGCAAATTCTACCATCTTATCAAAGAATTTTCTGCCTTGTTCTGCACCATTTGGAACAACAATTACCTTTACGGTTTTGTCTTTAAATGCATTAAAATCAGAATCTTTAAAAACCTTTGTACAATCTTGAATTATTAATGGATTCCTTAAATCTGGTTTATCTATTCCATACTTTTCCATTGCCTCTCTATATGGAATTCTAATAAATGGCCCTTCATCTACTTGCCAATTTGTGAATTTTTTAAATGTATATGGTACAACTTCTTCAATTACATTAAATACATCTTCTTGAGTTGCAAAACTCATTTCAAAATCTAATTGATAAAATTCTCCTGGTGCTCTATCTGCTCTAGGATCTTCATCTCTAAAACATGGTGCAATTTGATAATATTTATTAAATCCTGATACCATAAGTAATTGTTTAAATTGTTGTGGCGCTTGTGGAAGTGCATAAAACTCTCCTGGATTTAATCTACTTGGTACTAAATAATCTCTTGCACCTTCTGGTGAAGAGTTTGCAAGTATTGGAGTTTGAATTTCTGTAAATCCTAATTCATCCATTTTATCTCTAAGTGTTTTTAATATTTTTGAACGAAGTAAGATATTATTATGAAGTTTTTCATTTCTTAAATCTAAAAAGCGATATTCAAGTCTTAAATCTTCTCTAACTTCTTGTTCTGTATTTATTTCAAATGGAAGAACATTTTTACATTTTCCAAGTACTTCTATTTTATTTGCTACAACCTCAATTTCACCTGTTGGAATTTTTAAGTTTTTATTACTTCTTTCCACAATTTTTCCGTAAAATGTGAATACAAGTCTCTGTATTTAATTCTTTTGTTTGCTCTTGTAAATCTTCATCTTGAATTACAATTTGTGTAATTCCAAATTCATCTCTTAAATCTATAAAAACCATTCCACCTAAATTTCTGATTTTTTGAATCCATCCTGCAAGCTCTACTGTCTCATTTACATTTTTTATATTTAATTCTCCACAATTTTTTGTTCTATACATTTTATTGCTCCTTTTATTTTTTATTTACTATTCTATAATATCACGTAAAAACCTATTTTTCAAGGGTTTAATATATTTTTCTATACAATCTCTTGAACTTTTATTTTTTTAGTGTTATTATTAAATTATATAAATTCAAAGGAGAAAAATTATGAGTGAACAATTTGATTTTTATGATAAAACATCTCTTAAATCATATAATTTAGATGAATCTATGAGATATCAACTTAATATGTTAGACTCATTAGATGTATTTACAAGAAAACATTGTGAAAATGTTGCCGCATTAACTGTAAGACTTTGTGAAAAACTTCATTGTACAAAAGGATTTACAGAATATTGCACAATTTGTGCATACTTACATGATATCGGAAAATTATTTATTCCACCTGAAATATTGCAAAAACCTGGTAAACTAACAGATGAAGAATTTGAGGTTATGAAGACTCATACTACTATAGGGTATAATATGTGTATGAAAGATTTAAAGTTAAGACCATATGCTGCAGGACCTTATTATCATCATGAAGCTCTTAATGGTACTGGATATCCTCGTGGTTTAACAAAAAAGGATATTCCTTATGAAGGTCAAATAATTAGAGTAGCTGATGAATTTGATGCAATAGTTAGTAAAAGACAATATAAATCTCATATTGGTATTTCAGATACATTAAAAATTTTAATTGAAAATACAAAACCTGGAGAAGATATAAAAAAATCTGATGCTTTAAGTGTTATAGCAGAAAATACTAAATTAGGGAAAAATAATCCATTAATTGTTCGTAAATTATTTAAAGTAGTAATTGAGGATATTGAATACGAAATTTATTTAACACTTAATTATTTAGATAATTTAAAGGGTGAAATTCAAAGATTAAAACAAGTTGATAAATATTATCGTTCTATGGAAAAAACTAAAAGTAAAAAGAAAAAAGAGTATTATTTAAATGGTATGAATATATTATTTAAAAAAGATGAAACTGTTGAAAATTTTCAATCTGTATTAGAAGAATATAAAAAATCTCTTGAAAGAAAGAAAAAAGATATTAATACTTTATATCACGAAATTAAAGTTATAAAAAAATTAAGAGTATAAATAACGAAACCTAGATAAACTTTTAAAAGCTTATCTAGGTTTTTAATTTTGAATATAGTAGTCTTTTTTCTTTAGTCAAATTTATTCACCGTCAAGTCCGAAACTTACTCCCAAAGCATTATTTACCTTATCTATTATTTTTTCATCATCTATATGTCCTATTCTTTCTTTTAATCTACTTTTATCTATTGTTCTTATTTGCTCAGCTAAAACAACTGAATTACTTTTTAATCCACATGAAGATTCTATTTCTATATGTGTAGGCAACTTTGTTTTACCTGTTCTAGATGTTATAGCTGCAGCAATTACAGTTGGACTATATTTATTACCTAAATCATTTTGTATAATTAATACTGGTCTAATTCCTCCTTGCTCTGAACCAACCACAGGACTTAAATCTGCATAAAACATATCGCCTCTTTTTATTTGCATTTTCTTCACTCCTAAATACTTCGATTGTCAAGTATATTTTATAATATTTTAAATAGTTCAAAGTAAAGAAATAGTTCTGTCAGCTATTTACATTTACCTCATTATATAATATGTAAACAGCTATATTTTTGTTATTGTCTTGTATCTCCATTTTTACTGGCATACCTGTTTTTTTGTTTATGTAGAGAATTTTCCTTTTAGTTTTTAATAAAATTTCATTATCCTTTTCTTTAATTTCTTGTTTTTCACTTTGCTTATATTCTTTAATAAAACAACTTAAATCTAAATCATTATCCGAAATATATTGATAGTTTTCAAATAATGATGTTAAATTTAGTTTTGAATTTTCTAATTTTAAAACTGAGCCTTCTCTTATTAATTTTACTCCTGCAATATTAGTTGGTTCTATTATTTCCTGTACATTATTTTCTTCTCCTTTATATGTTTGTTTAATTATATATTTATTTTCATTTTTATTACTTTTAACTCTTACTTCAATTACTGCATTATATGAATTTATATTTAAAATATTATCTACAATTTCTTGACTAGTAGTATTATTTCCAATTTTGAAATTTTTAGCCGTTTTTTTATTATTTTTTATAAAAAAAATAGATATTATACTAACAATCATTAATAAAATTACTATGAAAATTGCTAATTTTCTTTTGTTTACTTGTTGTGTTTTTATATAATATTTTTTACCCATAAAAAAAGCCTCCTAAAAATTAATAGTATTATAATTTTTATTCGGCTTAATTTGTTTTATGTTCATATTTAAAAAATATTTCGATTTTTTTTATTAACTCATTTTTCTTTTCAATTTTATTTATTTCTGATCTAAATTCACTAGAGTTTGGCATATTTTTTGTATACCAGGAAATATGCTTTCTAAGTTCTTTAATTGCAATATCTTCACCTTTTTCTTCTATTGCTAAATCTATATGTTCTTTAATTATTTTTAACTTTTCTTCATTTGTTGGATATTGTATTTTTTCTCCTGTTTGTAAGTAATGTTTTATATTCCTAAATATCCATGGATTTCCTAAACTCCCTCTACCTATTGCAATTCCATCTACTCCAGTTTGTTCAAACATTTGATATGCTGTTTCTTCATCTACAACATCACCATTACCTATTACAGGTATTTTTACCGCTTCTTTTACCTTTTTTATTATCTCTAAATCTGCTTTTCCTGTATAAAATTCACTTCTCGTTCTTCCGATGAACCGTTATTGCTGAAATTCCAACTTCTTCTGCAATTTTTGCAACTTCTACTGCTACTATATTTTCTTTATCCCATCCTTTTCTAATTTTTACAGTTACAGGAACAGTAGAATTCTTCACAACAACATCCATAACAGATTTTGCCTTATCTAAATCTAATAAAAGCTTACTTCCATCTCCATTTTTTACAACCTTTGGTGCTGGACATCCCATATTAATATCAATTATATCTGCAAATGAGCTTAAATATTTTGCACTATAAGCTAAAGATTCTTCATCACTTCCAAATATTTGATAACTAACTGGTCTTTGTTCTCCTTCGGTATTTAATAACCTTTTTGTTTTTTGATCATTATGAAACATTGCTTTTGCACTTGCCATTTCTGTACATACCATACCAGGTTCAAATTTTTCACATATAATTCTAAAAGGTCGGTTTGTAACACCTGCCATAGGAGCTAAAATTAAGTTGTTTTGTAATTCAACATTTCCAATTTTTATTTTTTTTAAATACATTATTATAACTCCTTCTAAAAATTCGACCATTGGGAGCTTCGACCGTTGGGGACGGCCTTTCGACCATTGGGGACGGACCTTTTGGTTGAAAAAATTTCAACCAAAAGGTCCGTCCCCAATGGTCGAAAGGCCGTCCCCAATGGTCGAAGCTCCCCAACGGTCAAGTTTATTTTACAAATATAGTTTTCTGTCTTTTACTACTTATATTTAATATCAAACCTATACAAATGAAATTTGTAATTAGAGAACTTCCTCCATAACTAATAAATGGAAGTGGAACACCTGTAATTGGTAATAACCCCATTACCATTCCTATATTCTCTACCATATGAAATATAAATACTCCAACTATTCCAGATGCTATAAGTGAGCCCATTTCATCTTTTGATGTTTTGGCTACATATAAACATTTTGTTATTAAATATACATATAAAATAACTATACTACATGCTACTACAAACCCCATTTCTTCACTTATTACAGCAAAGATAAAATCGGTAGTTTTTGGATATAAAAATCCTAATTGTGTTTGATTTCCTTTAAATAGTCCCATACCAGTAAGTCCACCTGCTCCAATTGCAAGTTTAGATTGAATAATATTATATCCTGATCCCCTTGGATCTGATTCTGGATTTAAAAATATTTCTATTCTTTTTTTAGCATGTTCTGGCAATACGAAATTATATAAAATTGGTACTAATATTACAATTAATAATGCTGTTATTATAATATATTTTTTGTTAATTCCAGATGTTATTAACATTATAGCAGTTGCTATTATAAATGCAGCTGCTGTTCCGTAATCTGGTTGTTTAATAATTAATAAAACAGGAACTCCAAGTATTGCAAATAATATCAATAATCTTGTTGGTTTATTAATATCATCTTTATTATTTTTTTGTATTTTCGTTATTGCATATGTTAAAAATAATATTACAAATATTTTTGCAAATTCACCTGGTTGAAATGAAAAAAAGCCTATATCAAACCAGCTAGTTGCTCCATTCACAGGTGCTGTAAATAATACTGCTATTAATAAAATTATAAAAATCCCGTATATTATAGGTGATGCTTTTACTATTAAATCATAATCTATAAACATGACTATAACCATAGTTACAAGACTTATTCCAAACCATACACATTGTTTATTAAATTCATCATGCTCTGCCTCTTGAGTTGCAGAAAATAGTGCAACTAATCCTATAACACACAGGATAATTGCAACTATCAATATACTCCACTCTATATTTTTTAATTCTCTTTTTCTCATTAGATCACTCTTTTTCTTAATTAATTTTTTAAATTAACTTTTTCTTTTGATTCTATTTGTTCTTCTTCTATAAAAGCTTCTTCGTTATCTTCATTCTTCTTATTTTCTTTTTTATTAAGCTTTTCTTCTTTTTTTGTTTCAGTTACTACTTGTTTTTCCTCTTCTTTTATAATCTCTTTTTCTTGTTCTTCATCTTTAATTGTAGCATTATTTTCTTCATCTTTCTTTTCTTCAATTTTATCTTCTTTTTTATCTTCTTTATTTTCTACTTTTTTATTTTTTAAATCATTTTTTATATTTATTATAGGAATATTTGCATATAATGCTGGTGCTCCATTTGTACCATCTTCATTTTCTTTATTTGTTAGTCTAACATCTATCGCACTTTCATCAACATCTATATATTTTTTTATAACTTCTATTATTTCTTGTTTCATAAGTTCTAAGAAATCAGCTGATACATTTGCTCTATCTTGCATTAGTACTAAATGTAATCTTTCTTTTGCTGCATCTTTTGAATTTGAACTTATTTTTTCTTCTTTTTGGTTAACTTTCTTAAAAAATTTCTTTATGTTTTCAAACATTGATACTACTTACCCCCAAATTGTTTATTATTTTTTGAATATTCTTTTGATTTTTGCAAAAAAGCCCTTTTCTTGACCTGGAATTGTTACTTCTATTCTTTCTCCAAGTACTCTTTTAGCAATTTCTATATATGCTTTTCCAGATGGAGCTTTTTTATTTTGTATAACTGGTTCACCTTTATTTGTTTGAGTTATTATATATTCATCATCTGGAACTACACCTATTAAATTAATAGATAATAAGTCAACAATGTCATCAACATCCATCATTTCACCTTTTCTTACCATATTTGGTCTGATTCTATTTATTACTAAATCTGGATTTTTGATTTCTGATGATTCCAATAGTCCTATGATTCTATCTGCATCTCTTATTGCTGATATTTCTGCAGTTGTTACAACAATTGCACGATCTGCTCCTGCAATTGCATTTTTAAACCCTTGTTCAATTCCTGCTGGACAGTCTATTAAAATATAGTCGAATTCTTCTTTTAGTTTTGCTACTAAATTTCTCATTTGTTCTTCATTTACTGCACTTTTATCTCTTGTTTGAGCAGCTGGTAATAGGTATAATTCTTTAAATCTTTTATCTTTTATTAGTGCTTGTCTTAATTTGCATTTTTCTTCTACTACATCTACAATGTCATAAACTATTCTATTTTCTAGACCCATTACAACATCTAAGTTACGTAATCCTATATCTGTATCTACTAGTGCAACTTTTTTTCCTTCTAATGCTAAACTAGAACCTAAATTTGCTGTTGTTGTCGTTTTACCTACTCCACCTTTACCTGATGTAATAACTATTACTTCTCCCATAATTTTTCTCATTCCTTCCATTAGGATTATAAAACACTTTTTAATAGTTATATGATATAACGAAAACACTAAAATGTCAATGAATTTTAAAAGAAAATGGCAAAAATGTTTCTAAAATATTTCAAAATTATTACAAATTAATTACAAAAAGCCAATATTCTTACGAATATCAGCTTTTCAATCGTCGTTTTATTAATTTATTTAATATATAAAATTGGGCGGAAACCTCCAAAAGCCATAGCACTTTCAACATTGCTGCCGTATGTTATGAAAGGCTGTATAATTTCTAACATTGTAAGCACCTCCTCTAACCACGCAAGGATCTGTCGCTCTAGAGGATGTCTCAGTAGTCCATTCTTTTACATTTCCAGCCATATCATATATATTACATTGTTCATCTATTAAACTTGTTTCATTTAATAAATTTGTTCCTGTTGTTGCAATTTCACCAGTTGTTGATTTTCCATTTGTTCTAGAGTAGTTAGCACTATTTGCCTTAGTTCCAAAATTTTGTATAAATACTATTGCTGTATCCCATGCATAACTATTTATTAAATCACTATTTATACTTGTATACATTTTTTGTGATATTATTGCTGCTTCTGGCTGTGTTACTGCATTCCATACTCCTACTCCTGATTTTATAATTGGTTTTACACTTCCATCTTTTTCATACTTTTTACTTGAATCTCCATATGTTAATGATGATCCAGTTCCAGAACATTCAGCATACGCATATTGATCTTTATCAACATCTATTCCTGCTTCATATCTTGCTATATAATATCCTCCATTATTATTTGCACTTGATATAAATTCCTCTATATCTTTTGCATGTGTATTTTCTGTTGTTTCATTTTTTAATCCTTCTGTATAATATACCGTTGCACTTGTTGATATTTTTAATTGGTCACCTGGCTCTGTTTTTGATAAACTTGTATTTACACTACCATCCTCATCAAATACATATCTCCCCAATGTTATTGTTTTAGCATTTGCTTCTGTCATCTCTGTATCTGTATACACTTTTCCTACCGGAATCCATACATATTGATTTCCTATAGTACCTGAATAAGATGCATCCTCTATAACTACACCTCCTGTTACAGAAGTTGCAGAATCTGTAGCAATTTTAAAACCTTTAGGTATTATCAATTTATTACCATAGTCATCTACAATTTCAGTATCTTTCTTAAATAACCTTTCACCATCTCTAGCATTTGAAACTTTATTTATTGTACCAAGTTCTTGCAATGAAATATATTCACCACTAATATCATCATCACTTGTATTATCTGAATAATATTTTTCTCCATCAACTGTAACACCTTCAGCATAAAAAATATTATGACTATTTGCATTTATAATATATACATCTAATAAATCATTTTGACTTTCTCCGTTTTTTATTTTAGCATAATCTTCTCCATAATTTAATGTAAGATTTTCTAACTCAGATAAATCTATTAAATAAAAACTACCTGTGTCCATATCACCTAAAACTCCAGCACTACCTAAATTATCTATCACTGCAGTATTTGTATACTCAACACTTGTTGGTAATTCTTCATAATTAGCATAATAGATTTCAACTTTCTCTCTAATATTTTGTATATCTGATTGCAATGCTTGTAACCTTTGAATTCCCAAATTACCTTTAAGATTGTATAGCACTACTCCTGTTAAAATTAAAATAATAATAACAGTTATACTTAAACTAATTAAATTTATACCTTTTTCATTTTTAAAAAAGTGTTTTTTCATTTGAATTCTCCTTTAATATTATAGTAAACAAATTCTATATTTATAGTTTACTATTAATTGGTATCAATTTCAATAGTTTTTTTTATTAATTTATAAATTTTCTCTCTCCTTTTAAATATTTTTTCTTCTTTAAAATATACTCCCCAAAGAAATACAACAATTATAAAAATAGCTATATTTTCCATATATAAAACAGCTATACTTGAAATACAAGTTAATAATATCAATGTAATAAACGATATACTATTTATATATTTTTCTGCTTTTTCTTTTCCGCAAATAATATGTAAAATACCTTTAACAATTCTTCCTCCATCTAAGGGATATATTGGTATTAAGTTAAATATGATTAATAATAAATTTGAATAAATAATCATTAAATTATCAAATATATTCATATTAATTTTACTTGAAATTATGATAATTATTAAATTTGTTAATGGACCAGCAATTGCCACAATTATTTTTTTAATTTCTAGCATATTTCCTAAATGAATTTTTTTGTTATAATCTTTTGGTAATATTTTAAATGAAATAGAAAATCCATATGGCTTTAATTCAATCTTTTTTGGTTTTATACCCATAAATAATCCGAATAAATAAATGTCCAAGCTCATGTAAAAATGCAAAAACAATGATTAATACATAAGTTTCTATTTGTCTTGTAAAATAAAACAAAAGTAAAAACAGGAAGATTTTTATGTCAATTTTAAACTTCATCCATCATTTCATCCCTTTCATTATTTATAATTCTAAAATACTTTGGGGATCTACAGTTCTTTCTGAAAAACGTATTTCAAAATGCAAATGAGGTCCGTGTTGAATTTCCGGTCGAACCAACATCTGCAATTTCCTGACCTTGAGTAACTTTATCACCTTGTTTTACATATAAAGTATTACAATGTGCATAAATAATACTAACATCACCAATTTGTATTTTTACGTGTTTTCCATAATCTCCTTCACTAGAGGCTAAAACCACTTCTCCATCAGTAGCTGATTTTATTTTTGTTCCTAAATTTGACGCAATGTCAGTACCAGTATGATTTTTAGGAACATTGCCTGTCGCTGTATCTCTTCGTCCATATTTCGAACTAACTACACCCTCTACAGGTTTTATAAAAGTTGTTGTATTTTTCACATTAATTATATCTTGCTCTGTTTGAGATAATGGTTCACTATCAGCTATATCAACATCTTCTATTGCTCCTCCTATTCCATCATTTTCATTTGTATTATCCTCATTCTGATTATTTTCCTTTTCTTCATCAACACTATCTATCATTAATTGATTTACAAAGTTTTTAATATGATTTAAAATTTCTTCAAAATTAGTATCGTAAGATAATAACTCATTTACCTTATTTGTAAAATCCTCTGAAAAAACATATCCATGACCTTGTATAGTATATATGACAAAATAAATCGAAATACAAATTAAAAGTTGGATAATCATTTTTTTTAAAAGTTTTATATCTTTCTTCTCTTTACTTACATTAACAATAGGAGTAGGTTTAATATTTCCTGCCATTCTTCTAGCATAAATTTCCTCAGCTCGTCTTATTTTTTCTTCCACAGATAAAATTTTTTCCATAAAAAAACACCTCTTCCTTAGTTTCTTTTTAAAATATATGTTAGGAAAAGGTACTTTATTCATACATTATTTAGCAATTAATAATAAAGTTTCTAGAAATACGATTACAGTTGAAATTAATGCATAATTTTTAATTCTAATATATTTCTTATCTATTTTTTTATTACGCAATTTTTTTTCATTTTGCTTTTCTTCAATTTTTGAAATATAATTTGATACTAACATCTCTGCTTCTTTTAAAACATAATCATTTTCTTTAATAGATATTTTTTTATTATCAACAGTTTTATTTTTCTCAATTTTCTCTAATTTTTTTACTTTCTTATTAGATTTCAATATAACTATTGCTTCTTCTACAATATTGGAAGGTAAATTTTTTAATATAACCATATTCTTTACTTTGCTTTGGTTCATTATATTCCTCCTTAAATTTATGTATTTTATATTATTTTTTCCAATAATTTTGATAATATACCTTCAAAAATAAAAAATAGCTTAAGGTTACTACCTTAAGCTGATTTCAATTCTAATCTTAATTTATCTGCAATCATTGCTATAAATTCTGAATTTGTTGGTTTTCCTTTTGCAGCTGATATTGTATAACCAAATATTTTCTCAACAGCCTCCTGTTGACCACGTCCCCATGCCACTTCTATTGCATGACGAATCGCTCTTTCAACTCTACTAGGAGTTGTTTCATATTTATACGCTATTTTTGGATATAAACTTTTTGTTATTTGATTTATTACATCAATATCATTTACAACCATCATAATAGCTTCTCTTAAATATTGATAACCTTTTATATGTGCTGGAACACCAACCTCATGTATTACATTTGTTACTAAAGCCTCCAAATTCTCTTCCTTTTTACTTTCTTCAACTGTTAAATTTATATATTTATTGTTTATGTCTCTTGATATAAAATTATTAGACACTTGATTCGGCCTATAAAATTTAATTTCTCTAATTCTTTTAATTAATAATTCTATATCAAAAGGTTTAACCACATAATATTCAGCACCTAAAATAACAGCCTTTTGAGTTATCTTATCTTGTCCAACTGCAGATAACATTATACATGTCGGTCTTTGAGATGATTTTATTTCATTTATTTTCTCCAATACACCTAATCCATCTAAATGTGGCATAATTACATCTAATAAAACAACATCAGGATTGGTTCTTGATATTAATTCTATTGCTTCATTTCCATCTTTCGCCATCCCCACTACTTCCATATCCTCCTGTGAATTTATGTAAGTTGATAATGTATGGCTAAATTCTTGATTGTCATCAGCTATTAAAACAGAAATTTTTTCTTTCATTTTTTACCTCCTAAAATAATTGTAAATTTTTTACAGTTGAGATTATACTACATTATTTTAGAAAGTTCAATATATTTTTGGTAATTTTTTCCATTTGTTTTATAAAACACTAATTTTTATACATTTTTAACCACATATTTTTTAGATAATTCTTTTATATAATTTAAATTAACACTTTTTGTATCAAAGTCATTCAATATCTTTTGTTTTTTACTATCTTCCATTTCAATTTTACAAACAATATTTTCTGCATAATCAGTATTTACAATATTAATATCATTCATTTTACAATAATATTTAAAATTTTCAAACTCACTATATAATAATTCTACCTCAAATTCTATCCCTGGACATTTCGTAATTTTGATACTTTTACTTATAGCTAATTTCAAACTATCAGAATATGCTCTAACTAAACCACCGGTTCCTAATAATATTCCACCAAAATATCTAGTAACAATCACCAAAACATTTGCTAAATTATTTGTTTGTAAAATCTTCAACATTGGACTCCCAGCTGTACCTGACGGCTCACCATCATCAGACGATTTTTCGATTATTGAATTATTTTCAATAACCCTATATGCAAAACAATTGTGTCTTGCATCAAAAAACTCTTTTTTAACCTCTTTTATTATATTTTCAGCATCTTCACATTTTTCTACATAAAATAACTTTACAATAAATTTTGATTTTTTTTCAATAATTTTTGCATCAACATTTTCTTTAATTGTAACGAACTCGTTCATATATATCGCCCGCCTTTCTTCTGATAAGTTGCCAACAGGGTCGGAGATAAATGGCAATTTTTGTTTGCCAAACATAACTTGCCATTTATCTCCGACCCTTATGGCAACCCTGCAACATATCCTGTAGAATATGCTATTTGTAAGTTAAATCCTCCTGTATATGCATCTAAATCCATTATTTCTCCTGCAAAATATAATCCTTTTATTATTTTAGATTCCATCGTTTTTGGGTTTATTTCTTTTATATTTATTCCTCCACTTGTTATAATTGCTTCTTCTATTGGCCTAAATGTTTTTATTATTAATTTAAAACATTTTAATAATTCTATCAATTTTTTTCTTTCTTGTTTTGTAATTTCATTAACTTGCTTATTGGGATCAATTTGACTTCTTTTAATTATAATTGGTATTAATTTTTTTGGTAATAATTCATCCAAGCTATTCTTAAATTGTTTATTTTTTTGTTTTTGAAAATCTCTTATTATTCTATTTTCTAATTTTTCTATAGATAATGCTGGTTTAAAGTCAATTTCTAAAATTATTTTTTGATTTTTTAGTTTATTTTCGATATCTTTATATCTAACTAAATGAGCTGATGCACTTAAAATAATTGGTCCAGATACTCCAAAATGTGTAAATAACATCTCTCCAAAGTCTTCATATATATTTTTGTTTTTTTCATAATCTTTTATAAGTATTTTGACATTTCTTAGACTTAGTCCCTGCATTTGTTTACATTCATCTACATTATATGTTTCTAATGGTACAAGTGATGGTCTTATCTTTTTTATTGTATGACCAAGTTTTTTTGCTAATTCATATCCGTCTCCTGTTGAGCCAGTTAATGGATAACTTTTTCCTCCTGTTGCTAATATAATTTTATCTGCTTTTAATTCTTTTTTTGTATTATTTTGATTTACAATAATTCCTGTTACAATATTATTTTTTACTAATATTTCTTCTACTTTTGTATTATATTGAATTGATACTTTTAATTCTTTTAGTTTTTTTGTAAAACATTTCAAAACATCTTGCGATTTATCTGTTACTGGAAAATATCTATTTCCTCTTTCTTTTTTTACCTCTAATCCTTGCTTTTTTAAAAATTGAATTATATCCTTATTTGTGAATTGATTATAACAACTATATAAAAACATACCATTACCAGGGGTATTTTTTATAAATTCTTCCATATCTAAAGAAGATGTAATATTACATCTTCCTTTTCCTGTTATTAATAATTTTCTTCCAAGTGATTCCATTTTTTCAATTATTGTAACTTCATTTCCGTTTTCAGCAGAAGTTATAGCTGCAGTCATTCCGACTTGGTCCTCCACCAATTACAATTACTTTCATTTTAATCTCCTAAAAATTCTATTGCTTTTAAAATTCCTAATTTTCCATATTCATAGGTAAGTCCTCCTTGCATATATGCTATATATGGAGGTCTAATTGGTCCATCACAACTTAGTTCTATAGTTGAACCTTGTGTAAATGTTCCTGCTGCCATTATAACTTTATCTTCATATCCTCCCATATCTCCTGGTTCTGGAATTGTATTTGAATCTATAGGAGAACCTGATTGTATTCCTTGACAAAATTTCACTAAATTATTTTCTGTTCCTAATGATATTGTTTGAACAATATCTGCTCTTTTTTCATCATATTTTGGATCAACTTTATATCCTAATTTTTCTAAAATTCTACTTGCAAAAATTGCTGTTTTTAAAGCTGACTTTACAACAGATGGTGCAAAAAATAGTCCTTTTATTAATTGAGTGTTTTGATTTAAAGATGGTCCAATTTCTTTTCCGATTCCTGGAGCTGTAAGTCTTTCACTACATAATTCTATTAAATCTTTTTTTCCAACTATATAAGCTCCAGAAGTTGCAATTCCTGCCCCTAAATTTTTCATTAATGATCCAACTACAATATCTGCTCCAACTTCAATTGGTTCTTTTTCTTCTACAAATTCACCATAACAATTATCTACCATTATGATTACTTCTTTATCTATTTCTCTTATAGCTTTTATTACTTTCTCTATTTTCTCTATTGTTAAACTTTTTCTTGTAGAATATCCTCTTGATCTTTGAATTTCGATTAATTTAATATTTTTTGAAGATATCCTTTGTTGTATTTTTTCTATATCAAAATCATTATCTTTTAAATCTATTTGTTCATATTTTATTCCAAATTCTTTTAAAGAACTTTTGCTATTTCCGAGAAATCCCAATTACTGTTTGTAATGTATCATATGGTTCTCCGGTTATACTAAGCATTGTATTTCCATTTTTTAATAGGGCAAATAATGTGATAGCTAATGCATGTGTTCCTGAAATCATTTGTGTTCTAACTAAAGCATCTTCTGCCATAAATATTTTAGAATATATTTCTTCAATCTTATTTCTTCCTGGCTCATCTATTCCATATCCTGTAGAAGAATATAAGTGTGATTCTTGTAAATTACATTCTTGAAATGCTTCCAACACCTTTTTACTATTTCTCTCACATATACTATCTATTTGTTTAAATTGATTTTCTATTTCTTTTTCTGTTTCTTGTACTAATTCCTTCAAATTGTTAATCATTCTTTGTTTCTCCTTTTGATTTTTTCATAACATATATTTTATCATATTTTAAAGAAATTGCCAAGAGGGCCTATTCCTCTTGGCAATTATTAATTATAATACATATTTTTTAATTAAGCTTATTCCACCTGCTAATGTGATTAATATAACTAATCCTAATGTAAAGTATATTCTAATTTGTCCTGTTTTGATTGATAACAATACTGGTGCATCATCTATATCATCTTCTCCTGGTTTTTCATTATCAGGTATTGAATCTTTATCTGGTACTCCATATTCGTTATAATCTTCTGATATTTCTGCTGTATTTGTTTTTAATCCCATATTGTTTTCACTATTTTGCCATGTTAGAAGTATACTTATATCTTTATATTCTCCTGGTTGTAGTAATTCATTTTCAAGTAATCTAGTTGATACTACATTTTCTCCTTCAGCTGTCCATCCTGGGTTATCTGCAGGTACAAATTTTAATCCTACTGGTATATAATCTGTTATTTCTTTTGCATATCCTGCAATATCACCTTCATTTATTACTCTTATTGAATATCTGAATTTAACTGTTGTAGAATTTAATAATTTTTTATTTAATTCTACTTTTACAGCTGCTTCTGGATCATCATATGGTTCATGACCTGTATTTACAACTCTTTGTTGTCCATTTTCTGTAATGATTGCTTGTGTTACCCATTTTCTTAATGCTAAGTCAAATTCTTTTACTTCTACAACTTCATAATCATCATCATCTTCTTGTCTTTTTTCTTCATTTTTTGGATTTACATTGTCTGGAGTTGAATCTACATCATTTGGTATTTCTTCTCCATCTTTATTTTCATATTTTGTGATTTCTGCTGTATTTATTAATTTTTTGTTTGCTGGTGTACCACTGTTTACTTGGCAAAGTATTGGTAAATCTTTGTAATCTAATCCTGATCCAGCATTATCATCATTTTGTACATCAAATGCTTTTAATATTTTATCTGTTCCATTGCTTGAAGATAAATATTTTGTTTTTACTATTTGTCCATCAGCTGTCCATCCATATTTAGAATTAAATTCTCCCTCTACAAAGCTTAAGTTTTCAGGTAAATAGTCAGTTACTTCTCCAGCATAAACATCTACTGTTCCTTCATTATATACTCTTATATTATATAATACATAAGAATTTCTATTTATAATCAATGAATCTTTTACTCTAGTATATATAGCATCAGTACTTGTTCCATCTTTTAATGGTGTTGTATCAACTTTTGTTTGTCTTGTATATGGATTTGAACTACTTCCTGCATTTGTTCCTGTTTTATCAGCTGTTAAGTATTCTCCATCTTCTATTTTATCATCACTACTTATTGCTGTTATAAATTTTGTTAAAGCTAAGTCTACATTTTGAACAAGAACTACTTCATAGTCATCATCATCTTCTTCTCTGTCTTTATTGTTTTTAGTTTTTACATTGTCTGGTGTTGAATCTACATCTTTTGGTAATTCATTTCCATCTTTATCTTCATATTTAGTTATTTCAGCTGTATTTATTAATTCTCTTCCTGATGGTGCTGTACTATTAACTCTACATAGTATTTGTAAATCTTTATAATCTAATCCTGAACCTGCACCATTATCTGATGTTTTATCAAATGCTTTTAATATTTTGTCTGTTCCATTTTTTGATGATAAATAGCTTGTTTTTACAGTTTGTCCATCTGCACTCCAACCATATTTTGTATTAAATTCACCTTCTACAAATGTTAAATAATCTGGTAGGTAGTCAGTTACTTCACCTGCATATACATCTACTTCACCTTCATTATATACTCTGATGTTATATAGTACATAAGAATTATTTCCTACTACTAATGGTGTTTTTACTTGAGTATATTGAGCATCATGACAAGTTGGATTATCTCTTAATTCTGTTGTATTAACAGCTGTTTGTCTTGTATATGGATTTGAACTACTTCCTGCATTTGTTCCTGTTTTATCAGCTGTTAAGTATTCTCCATCTTCAATATTAATATCTGTACTTATAGCTGTTATGAATTTTGTTAATGCTAAGTCAACTATTTTAGGTACTATAATTTTTTCAAAGTCATCATCATCTTGTTGTCCTGGTATATAATTTCCAGATTCATTATCCTTGTACTCTGGTTTGTTTCCTTCTGTTGCATCTACATTGTTTGGCTCTGAATCTCTGTCTTCAGTTAATACTGTAGTTCCATCTTCATCTATATATTTTGTAATATCTGCAATATTTGTAATTTTTTCATCTGTTGGTGCAGTATCTTTTACTTTACACATAATTAAAAGTTCTTTTCCATTTGCGCCTTTTTCATTAGTTGCTAATTGTGTAACTTTTCCATCTGAATCAATTGTTGCAGAATCTATTTTTGTATTTTTTAAATATTCTGTTTTATATGCTCTTCCATTTGATCCTTCAACCTCTGTCCAACCATATCCTGTATTAAATGTTCCATTAACAAATTCTAGATTTGATGGCAAATGATCTATTATTTCTCCTGCATATCCATCTACATTACCTTCATTATATACTCTTAAATTATATACAACTATATCACCTTTGCTAACTTCTACAGGTTTTTTTGAATGATTATATGTAGCTGTTGTTATTAATTTTCCATTTTCACTTGTATTTAATTTTGATGTATCAACTTGTGGTGCTCTTGTATATGAACCATCAGAATTTTTTAAATATTCACTACTTTCAATTGTTGTATCTTTACTTACAGCAACTATAAATTTTCTTAATGCTAAATCAAATGATTTTAATATTATATAATCATGATCTTCATCATCTTCATGATCTGGATGAGGCTTTGGTGTTTCTGGATCTGAGTCTCTATCATCTATTGGATTTCCACTTTCATCTGTATCATTAGATATCCATGCTTCATTTTTTATTGGAGTTTGTGAAATATCATTTGATGTAACTTTCATTTTTACTGCAATTTCTTTATAATTAGCTTCAGTAAATGTCTTAGTTCCATCATTTGTTCCAAATGCAGTTATTAGGTTTGCTCCTGTAGTTGATTCTTTATCTTTTGATAAATAATCTGTTTTTATTTTATTTAAGTTAGTATCTGTATATACCCAATATCTTGCTTGGTTAAATTCTATTGCTTCTTTTTCAGCCTCTGTTAATGAAGTATCTGCTTGTAGTTCACTTCCTTCTTTTTCTGACCATAAGAATTCTAGTCCTGCTGGAATATCTTCTGTTATTTCTGAAGCATATCCATTTATAGTTCCTTCATTATAAATTCTAAATGTGTATGTTACAATATCACCTTTTCTAACTGCAACAGGCTCTTTACTTAATTTATAGTCTGCTGTAGTAACCATGTTTTCACTATCATCTAGTCTATTTAACTTACTTGTATCTATACTTTGGATTCTTTCTGTTACAGCATTATTATTTACTGCTGTTATTCTTTTTATTAATTTTAAGTCAAATGATTCTGGTAATAAAACTAATTTTTCAAAATCATCATCATCTTGTTGTCCTTTATAATAATAATCTGTATCATTTAATGTATCTTTATTTGAATTATTTCCTTTATAATCAGACATATTATCTTTATTTACACTTGGAGTTGTACCTGGTTCTGAATCTCTATCTGCTCCTGTTTGATTTGTAATTGTTATATTACCATCTGCATCATATGCTTCTGAAATATATGCTACATTTGTTAATATTTTACTATTTGTTCTATCTGGACTTGCTGTTACTTCACATTCAATTTCTATTGTTTCATATCCATTTCCATTAGTTTGTAAGCTTCCTGTGCTATATGCTGGTAAATTATCTGTATTACTTGCTTTTCTATTTAAAACTAATGTGTTATTTCCTGATTCATCATATGAACCTAATTCAAAGTTTCCACTAACTACTTGTGTGAATTTAAGTCCTGTTGGTAATTGATCTACAATTTTTGTAGCACGTCCAACTTTTTGTCCTTCATTATATACAGTAATTTTATATGTAATCTTATCATTTTTATTTATAGTTACAGGATCTTTTCTATGTTTATAAGTAGCTGTTGTACCACCTGTTAATGTGCTTTCATCAATTGTTGGTACTCTTGTATCTGTTAATTCTACTCCATTTACCTTTGTTATATATTTTCTTAATGCTAAGTCAAACGCTCTATCTGGTGTTACTGTTAAACTTAATGGAATATTTTCTTGTACTACTTCAGGTATCATTATTGGTTGTTCTAAATTGTTAGTTGTTGAAGCCCAAAGTGTAAGATTTGATGTTGTATAACCTATATTTGAACTTATTTCCACCTTATTAGTACCATCTTTTGGTACTGAAATATAAAAGTTTTCTCCAACTAATTGTGTTAATGTTTTACTTGTTTCTGCTTTATTACTATCTAATAATTTATAATTTGTAGTTACTGTTTCATTTCTTTTAACAGTAAGACTATCAATTGTATAAGGAATTCCTGTTCCATTATCTGTTATTTTTATTGGACCTACAATATAGTTTGAACCACTTTCTTCACAATTTGATGTTGTTGTAACTGTAACAGGTACACCTTGAGTTGAAGAATCTGAATAATTATGTGCATTTGCTTTTGCAGTATTTATTAAATAATCATATAAAATTTGTGCTTGTTCAACTCTTTCTCTACCCTCTGCTGTATTATATAAATCATAATTTGCTAATGTATCATAAGTTGATCCATCTAAAGTATAATTAAGCCATTGTTCCATTGTTGCATTAGATTTATCAAATTTTCCATTATTTTCTCCATAATTTGTAAAATACCATATTGCAACTTGTTGAATTACTGATATATCATCATCTGTTAATGTTTTATTATAATCATCAATGTTTATTCCAGCAGCATTTAGTAATGCTTCTTTTTTATTTTGACTTTCTGTTGGATGATCTTTATCTATTAAATATAACAAATCTCCTAATGCTAATAAAGCATCATATTTGCTTACTGTTCCTGATTGATAAGGTACAGTTCCATCTACGATTGATGCTAAAGTTGTGTTTTGAGCTTTTATTTCATCTCTTTCTGTTTTCATATTATAGAAAACATCATATGTAGCACGTTGACGAGATCCGTTAAATCCTATTTCTGCTTTAGCACAGTAAATATTATTTGAATTTACAATTGAATCACTTGAAGCAGATTGATATTCTATAATATTATAAATATATGCAGCAGATCCTGTTGTTCCCTCTGATGGATCTTCAATTGCATACCCCATATTTGGCGTATCATTTGTTCTCATTATAGTTATTCCAAAATTTTTACTTCCGCTAGCTGCATTTGTAAAATTTGGCACAACCAAAAATGAAGCAATCAAGATTGCCATTAATAAAATTAAAAATTTGTTTTTTATTTTCATAGGTTTCTCTCCTTTTCTCCTAATAAAAAAATATAGTCCTCTATATTTATTTTACACTATTTTTTAAATTAGTCAATAGCTTTTTTCTCTAAATTTTACGTAGTTTTTTTTAGTTGTTAAAATAACTACGAAATGGCTGTTTTTAGATATCTTTTTTATAAAAACACATCTATTACAATTATATTACATTTTTGTTATAAAATCAAGTTTTTATGTAGATTTAATCAAATTT
>CAMNPT010000022.1 GCA_946548575.1 uncultured Clostridium sp.
AACCAGGAAATACAGGATTATTTGCAGTAAAAAATATATATGACCTAGCAGGAAACGTAAGGGAATGGACAATGGAGGCTTGGTACACTTCTAGCAGAGTTGACAGGGGTGGCCGTTACGACAACCTTGGCTCTAACTTTCCAGCTTCTATTCGCACCAGCAACTTTCCCGACTTTTCCTACGATAACATTGGCTTTCGCCTAGCTTTATATTTGTAGGGCTGAATTCTGTGAAAACCAAAATTTGACAATATGACAAAATTAGTTTATTATAGAGAAAATTGAATAAACGTGGCGCCACTAATGTGGCGTTTTTTGTGGGGTTGGGACGTTCTTTCTTTCCTTCCTTCTTTTAGGGATTTGGGGATATTCCTTATCTATTTGGCACTATTCCTCTGGGGAGATGGTGTCATTATTTTTTTATTTAATCGTTCATTTCGTTCAAAAAGAATTTGTAAATTATTAGAATACGCCTCTTTCAGGTTCAAAATGTATTATATTATTTTGCATGTAATTACGAATGCGACCTGAAAAAGCTTTAGAAGTTGTTATATTAGAAAATGAGGGATGTTCACGGCACTTGAGGTACGAAAGGGTCTGAGTGAAGGAGGCTCGTTTTCTAATATAACAACTTCTTAGCGTATGAAGGGAGCCGAGTAATGAAATAAAAAATAATATAATACATTTTGCCCTGAACATCCCTCATTCTAATAATTAACAATTTCTAATTTTCACTCCAATCAATCATAAATAAAAAAATAATGACACCATCTCCCCAGAGGAGTAGTGCCAAATAGATAAGGAGTGTCCCCAAATCCCTAAAAGAGTGAATGAAAGAACGTCCCTTAATCCCTCTTTTTAACAACTGTGACTTCTTTTTTTAAATCTTGTTTATCAATAAAACCATTATTATATAGATGTTTTATATACATTATAAGAGAAAACACTGTTGTAAATATAGCTAAGCAATATAAAAATAAATCTACATTATTCCAAATTCCAGATAAATTAAATTGTTTAACTATAAAAGAGGAAACAATTGCAAGGTAAAACAAAACTGTTGCAAGTTTTCCATACCATTTACTATATACAACTACATCTTTTCCATAAAGGAATGATGCTCCTACTATCATTATAAATTCTTTAAAAAGAACTATAAGTAAAATCCAAAGTGGAATTATATCTTTAATTACTAATGAAGTAAGTGTTGATATTTGTGTTAATTTATCTGCTAGTGGATCAATTAATTTGCCAAAATTAGATATTAAGTTAAATTTTCTAGCTATAAAACCATCAGCAATATCAGTAATACCAGAAATTGTGAAAAACACAAATGCAAAAATATAATTTCCGGTAAAAATGTAAAACAATATAAATGGAATTAGAAAAAATCTAATGATTGTTAGTGTATTTGGTACGTATTTTAACATTTTTTTCTCCTATTTAACTTGAAATTTTAATTTTTCATTTTCAAAATCTATTATAATTGTTTGACCATCTTGTAGTTCATCTTTTAAAATCATTTCAGATAACTCATCTTCAACATATCTTTGAATTGCTCTTCTTAAAGGTCTAGCACCAAATTTGATATCTGTTCCTTTTTGTAGAATATAATTTTTGGCTGCTTCTGAAATTTCCATTTTAATATCTTTATCATTTAATGCTTTTCGAGTATCATTTAACATTAAATCAACAATTTGCATAAGTTGTTCTTTAGTTAAAGCGTCAAATCCAATGATTTCATCAACCCTATTTAAAAATTCAGGTCTAAATACATCTTTTAATTTATCCATTGTTTTGCTTTTGTTAAAAGTTGTTTGTCCAAATCCTATTGAATTTGTATTTGTATTTGAACCAGCATTTGATGTCATAATAATAATTGTATTTGAAAAGTTTACAGAGTTTCCTTGACTATCTGTTAATTTTCCATCATCTAATACTTGTAATAAAATATTAAATACATCTGGATGAGCTTTTTCAATTTCATCTAAAAGAATAATAGAATATGGTTTTCTTTTAACTTTATCTGTTAATTGACCAGCATCGTCATAGCCAACATATCCAGGAGGTGAACCAATTAATTTTGAAGTTGAATGACTTTCCATATATTCTGACATATCTATTCTAATAATTGAATCTTCACTTCCGAACATTTCATATGCTAAACTTTTTGCAAGCTCAGTTTTACCTACTCCAGTAGGACCTACAAATATAAAAGAAGGTGGTCTTTTTGTACTTTTTAATCCAGCTCTATTTCTTCTGATTGCTCTTGAAACAGCAGATACTGCTGCATCTTGACCTATTATTCTTTTATGAAGATTTGATTCTAAATTAAGTAATTTTTGTGTTTCAGCTTCTGTTATTTTTTTGACTGGAATTTTTGTCCAACTTTCAACAACATTAGCTATATCTTGTATAGTTAATTGTTTAGGTTTCATTTTTTTATTAAGTTTGTCAATGTCCTCAATTAGTTGACATTCACGTGTTTTTAAATCTGCTGCTCTTTGATAATCTTCTGTTGAGTCAGCGGCAATAACTTCTTCTTTTTCAGATTGAACCTCATTAAGTTCTTGTTTTAATGTTTCTAATTTGTATAAATCTTTGTTTTCTAAGTTTATTCTAGAACATGCTTCATCTAGAATATCAATTGCTTTGTCAGGTAAAAATCTATCATTAATATATTTTTCAGACATTATTACTGCATTTTTTATAACATCTGATGATATTTTAACTTTGTGATATTCTTCATAATATTTTTTAATACCTTCTAATATGCCAATGGAATCATCAATATTTGGCTCTTCTACTAAAACTTGTTGGAATCGTCTTTCTAATGCAGAATCTTTTTCAATATATTTTCTATATTCTTTTAAAGTTGTAGTTCCAATTAATTGTATATCTCCATTAGATAGGGCTGGTTTTAAAATGTTTGCAGCATTCATGGAATGTTCTCCATCTCCAGCACCTATAATATTATGAATTTCATCAATTACTAATATAATATTTCCATATTCTACACATTCATCAATAATACCTTTCATTCTGGCTTCAAATTGTCCTCTAAATTGTGTACCAGCAATGACAGATGTAATATCTAATAAATAAACTTCTTTATTCAAAAGTTTAGCAGGAACATTTTGATTTGCAATTCTTATTGCTAAACCTTGTGCAATTGCTGTTTTACCAACACCTGGCTCACCAATTAAACATGGATTATTTTTAGAACGTCTATTTAAAATTTGAATTATTCTTTGAATTTCTTTTTCTCTACCTATTACCATATCAAGCTTGTTATTTTTAGCCTTGTTTGTTAAATTAGTACCAAAAACATCAAGATATTTTTTCTTTTTATTTTGTTTTTTGGCTTTTTTCTTGTCAACTTTTACTTTTTTTCTAGAATTGCTAAAATCTTCATCATCTTGTTTTGGAGAATTTTTAGCTTGAAACATATTAGAAAATAGAGATCCAAGAGGAATAGCGGCACCTGTTATTTTAGGACCATCCTCATTTTCATTTTGGCTATCAAAAGTAATAGCTCCTTCAATATTTTCAATATCTTCTAAATTTATATTTTCTGCTAAATCTTTAAAAAGTGATTCAAATTGTTTAGTCATATCATTTATAAATGGTTGATTTTTAGAAAATGCTTCACTTTGACCTGATAAAACTTCTGCTGGATTTATTCCCTTGTTTTTTGCACAATTATAACAATAACCTTCTAAGGTTTCTTTATTATTTTCTATTTTTTTATAAAAAATTATTGCTGGGTTTTTATTACATTCTGAACATAACATATATTTTAAATTCCTCATTTCTGTATAAATTTAATCTACAATATAATACCTCAAAAATATTAAATAGTCAATAATTTAATAAAATGTTGATTAATAAAAAAATTAATGTTATAATAAAATAGAGTACATAAGAAAGGGAAATTAAAATATGAATGTTGTAGTACCAGACAAAAGAAAAATAAAAAATAGACAAGTTATAATTTACACTACAATTGTTGCTGTTTGTGCAATTGCAATTATTGTAGCTATATATACTCAATTAAATTCAGTTTTTGATCTTAGAAAAGTATTAGGAATGAATCGGTATTGAGGGAAGTTTTGCAAAAAAAAGTGACGAACAAATAGAAATTTTAAAATCAGAATTTAATGATATATTTTCTAATAGTTTAAAAAATACAAAGGAACAATATAATAATAAAAAGGTAGATCAAGACAAAGATTTGGTTTATACAGTATATGAGAAAAAAGGTAGTAAAATAAATGATTATGATGTTGATTTACATATACCATGTGTTAATATAGATAATGAGATTGCAGAAAAATTTAATGAAGAAATAAAAAATGTATTTGTTAAAATTGCCCAAAATGTTGTACAAAGTGAGAATAAAAATACAATATATTCAGTGGAATATGTGGCAGATATTCAAGATAATATTTTATCTATTATGATAAAATCAAATCTCAAAGAAGGTTCAAATGCACAAAAAGTAATTATACAAACATATAATTATGATTTAAAAACAGATAAAGAGGTATCTTTGAAAGATGTTATCCAAAAAGAAAATATAGATGAACAAAAGGTTCAATCTATAATTAAAGAAGAAATATCTAATGAACAAAAAAAATCAAAAGATTTAAGAGCATTAGGTTATAATATTTATAATAGAGATTCATCTAGTGATATATATAATATTGAAAACTCAACTGAATTTTATTTAACAGAAAATACATTATATATAATTTATGCATATGGAAATGAAACATCTACAAGTGAAATGGATGTAGTTGTAATATAAAAAAGAAGCTTTTTTGAAGTGAACGATATGTGTTCACTTCATTTTAAAAGCTTCTTTTTTTGAAAATAAAAGGGGATGTTTTTTTATTTGTAGTCAATTTTTTATTGACTATGTTGGTATTTTAACAATTAATTTTGTCCATTGTGTGAACTAAAAGTGAAATATATATTTTTATTTAAGTTAAGGTTGTTCTCCTAAAGTAATAGTTAACTCTTTTTCTTGTCCGTCGCGATTTACTTTTATTTTCATTTCTTCACCAATTTTATGAGAATTTTTAATTTCATTTAACTCATCCATAGTTGAAATCTTTTTACCATCTGTTTCTATTATAACATCTCCTGGTTTAATACCAGCTTTTTCGGCTGCGGAAAAATCATCAACTGATTTAACGTAAATACCAGCTACTAAATTATTTGCTTTTGCTGTTTTTTCATTTAAATCCATTCCAGAAATTCCAATATAAGGTCTTTTTACTTTACTATATTGTATTAATTGTGAAGTTATATCAGTTGTAGAATTAATAGGAATAGCAAATCCCATACCTTCAATTCCTGTACCTGATAGTTTTAAAGTATTAATTCCAACAACTTTACCTTCACTATTAACTAGTGCTCCACCACTATTTCCTGAGTTAATAGCAGCATCTGTTTGAATTAATGTGAATTTTTTACCATCAGAATCTGTAACTTCACGATTTACTGCACTTATAACACCACATGTGATACTACTTTGCATTCCAAGAGGATTTCCAACAGCCATAGCAAATTCTCCCACCTTTATATTATCAGAATCTGCAAATTCTGCTTTAGAAAGTCCAGTTTTATCTATTTTTATTACAGCTAAATCTGTTTGTTCATCTTTTCCAATTATTTTTGCGTCATATTTCGTTTCATCATTAAATAAAGTAACTGTAACTTTTGTAGCATCAGAAACTTCATAATATGATTCAGATGATGAAGTAGCAACTATATGATTATTTGTTAAAATATAACCATCTTCACTAATTATAATTCCAGAACCACTTGCAGTAGCAGTTTGAGTTCCGCTATTTCCAAACATAGAAAAAATAGAGTTTACATTATATTCTACTTGTATTCCTACAATTGATGGTAAAATCTTATTTGCTGCGTAAACAGATGTATCAGAGTAATTTGATAATGAAGTTTGACTTACGTATCCTCTATTTTCTGATGAATTTGTGGTTGTTGTACTAAAATCACTTGTTCCAAAAATTTTTGATCTAATAGAAGGAACTCCAAAACAAGTACCAATAACTAAAGAACAACCAAGTATTCCGCTAAAAAACGGAATTAAAAAACCTTTTCCAAATCCTAATTTTATATTAGATTTTCTTTTAGGTTCATATATAGTTTTATATGAATCTGAATTAACAGTTTTAAAACCATTATTTTTATTTTCATTTTCTTCCATTTTAATAACCTCCTGTTTATATTTTATATTATAATAAGATTATATTACAATAGATTTGTGAAAGTTTTGTGAAAAATAATAGAATTTTAGAAAAAAAACATTGAAAAAAAACAATATAAAATATATAATAAAAAAAAATGAAGAGGAAGATGAAAATATGGAAAAATTTAAAAATCAATCAAATGGAATAAGTTTAATATCATTAGTTATAACTATTATAGTGTTAATTATTCTTGGAACGATAACAATTAATAGTGGAAGCAAAATGATAAAAAAAGTAAAATTAGAAGAGCTAAGAACAAATATGTTATTAATTCAAGGAAAAGCGAAGGAGTATGTAGAAGAAGCTAATTTTAAAATGGGAATAAATCCTGATGAAGAAAAAAAAGCAAGTGTTAGAACTGAAGTATATGAAACTCAAGGAAAATTGAAAGTTGGAACTAGTGTGTCAAGTGATTTAATCCCATCTGAGATACCAGTATCAGAATGTTATGTTTTGGATGAAGATACATTTAATGATTGGGGATTAGATAAAATAGACTTAGATGAAGATGAGTATTATTTAGTCAAATTTGATGAAGCAAATGAACAAGTGGAAGTTTATAACTCATTAGGATATAATGGAGTTTATTCATTAACAGAAATAGATTCAATTGAAGAATAGGGAAAAAGGAAGTAAGATGAAAGAAAAAGAAATAGAAAGATTAACAAAATTAAAAGAAATAGAAAAAGAATTATATGAAAAAGGTTTCAAAAATATATGTGGAATAGATGAAGCGGGAAGAGGACCTCTAGCAGGTCCCGTTGTAGTTGCAGGAGTTATTATGCCTGAAAATTCTATGATAGAAGGTGTAAATGATTCAAAAAAAGTTTCTGAAAAGAAAAGAGAAAAATTATATGACTTGATTTTAGAAGAAGCAATAAGTTATTCAGTTGCAATAATAGGGCAAGAAGAAATAGATGAAATAAATATCTTAAATGCAACTAAAAAAGGAGTAACAGAAGTTGTTGAAGGACTAAAAATTAAGCCAGATTTAATATTGGTAGATGCATTAGAACATATTAATACAAAGGGAATACCTTATGAACCAATAATTAAGGGTGATGCAAAATGTTATAATATTGCAGCTGCATCAATTATAGCAAAAGTTACTAGAGATAGAATAATGAGAGAATGGGATGAAATATACCCACAGTATGGTTTTATATCACATAAAGGTTATGGAACAGCAAAACACATGGCAGCAATAAGAGAATATGGACTTACACCAATACATAGAAAAACATTTTGTCATTAAGAACTTGCCATTTATCTCCGACCCCAATGGCAACATGTTAAATTAGATAAAAGAGGTAGTATATGAATATATTAGAAATAATAGAAAAGAAAAGGGATAAGAAGGAATTAAATAAAGAAGAAATAGATTTTTTTATTGATGGATATACAAAAGGGATTATTACAGATTACCAAGCTGCGGCTTTAGTTATGTCGATTTTTATTAATGGTATGAGTAAGCAAGAAACAACTTTTTTAACTTTAGCAATGGCAAATTCCGGTGAAATTTTAGATTTGTCAAAATTAAATAAGGTTATTGTGGATAAACATTCAACAGGAGGTGTTGGAGATAAAGTTTCTTTGGTATTACTTCCACTTGTTGCGTCAATTGGAGTACCAATTGCTAAAATGTCTGGTAGAGGTTTAGGTTTTACTGGTGGGACAGTGGATAAATTAGAATCTATTCCTGGTTATAAAACAGATATAGATATCCACAATTTTGTAGAAAATGTGGATAATATTCGGAATAAGTATGATTTCACAGACTTTAAATTTAGCACCAGCAGATAAGAAATTATATAATTTAAGAGATTCTATTTCTGCTGTTGAGAGTATACCTCTAATTGCTTCTAGTATTATGAGCAAAAAGATAGCTTGTGGGGCAGATAAAATAGTATTGGATATTACAGTTGGACATGGTGCTTTTATGAAAAATATGGAAGATGCAAAAAAGCTGGCTGAAGAAATGATTGAAATTGGAAAATTAGTAAATAGAGAAACTGTATGTGTATTAACTAATATGGATCAGCCTTTAGGTAAGGCTGTAGGTAATTCATTAGAAGTAATTGAAGCTATAAAAGCATTAAATGGAGAAATTGAACATGATTTGGAAGAGGTTGTGCTTGAATTAGGGAGTTATATGGTTGTTTTATCTGGAATTGAAGGTGATCTAGATAAAGCTAAAAAAATGTTAAAACAAAATCTTTATAATGGAAATGCATATAATAAATTTAAAGAACTTGTTGAAAACCAAAATGGAGATGTTTCATATATAGAAAATGTAGATAATTTTGAAAAAGCAAAATATATTGAACCTATATATAGTAAGCAAAAAGGTTTTATGTATAATATAGATGCAAAAGAGATTGGTAAAATTGCTTGTGACCTTGGAGCAGGCAGGATGAGAAAAGAAGATACAATAGATTCGTCTGTTGGTATTATTTTGAACAAAAAGATGGGTGATATGGTTTATGAAGATGATGTTTTAGCTTATGTTCATGCAAATGATATAGAAAAATTAAAAGAAGCTATATCTAAATTAGAAAAGGTTTTAATAATAAAACAGGAAGAGCCTAAAATAAAAAATAGTATATTAAAAATAATAAAGTAGAAAAAAGTGGAATTTTCAAAAAATGTGTTTGAAAAATTAATATTATATGTTATAATAATATGTAGTGAATTGAAAATTGTCCATTTAAAATATGTTAAATAAGGACATAGAAAGGGTGTAAAAATGAAATTATTTAAAAAAGAAAAAGTGGCAAAAAAACAATATGATAAAGGACAAATTTTTATAAAAATAATGGCAGCAATATTAGCGTTATTAATGGTTGTAGGAACTGTTGGTACTTTAGTTTATGCTTTAATATAAATAAAAAATAGGAGAAACAAATGATTATTAATATAGGAATGAATTGGGAAAATTTTTATAAAGATAATATTTTAACATATATTAAATCTTTACAATCTAATCCGTTAGAATTAATTACATTAATAATAGATCTATCATTAGTTATTTTTTTATTGTATTGCTTTTTCAGAATTGTTAAAGGTTCTAGAGCGTGGCAATTAATAAAGGGAATTGCTTTTTTAGTTATTGCTACATCTTTAAGTGGATTATTTAATTTAAAAATATTAAATTGGATACTAACTGGAATTATGAATTTGGGAGTAATAGCTATTATTGTTATTTTCCAACCAGAATTAAGAAGAGCTTTAGAGCAATTAGGAAGCAACAAAATAACAAAGTTCTTTGGAATAGATAAAGATTTAGAAACAAAAACGAAAGAGGATATATATAAAGTTGTAATAGCTGCTACAGAGCTTTCAAAAACAAAAACAGGAGCATTAATTGTTTTAGAAAAAGATATAAAAATTCAAGATATTATAGCTACAGGAATACCAATGAATGCTGATGTTTCACCACAATTATTGGTAAATATATTTGAACCTAAAACACCTCTTCATGATGGTGCAGTTATTATATCAGGTAACAAAATTGCAGCTGCAGCTTGTGTCTTACCTTTAGCTGATGATAAAGATATTTCTAAAGAATTAGGAACTAGACATAGAGCAGCAATTGGAATATCTAAAGAGTCAGATAGTTTAGTTGTAATAGTTTCAGAAGAAACAGGAAAAATTTCAGTAGCAAAAGACGGTACACTTATAGCTGATCTTAGAGAGGATGTATTAAAGAAAATTTTAATAAGTAATTTAGTAACAAAGAGATTTACAAAGGAAGTCGCATAATGCGACTTTTAGTTTTAGAAAGGAAAGTAAAATTGAGAAATATAAAATTAACGATAGAGTATGATGGAAAGGAATTTGGGCGGATGGCAAAAACAGCCAAATAAATTAAATATTCAGGGAAATATAGAAAAAGCTATTGAAACTATAACAGGAGAAGAGGTTGATTTAATGGCATCTGGAAGAACTGATAGGGGAGTACATGCAATACGGACAAGTTGCAAATTTCAAAACTAATTCTAATTTACCTATTGAGAAATTTCCTATTGCTTTAAATAGTAATTTGAAAAAATCAATTATAATAAAATCAGCTGAAGAGGTAGATGAAAATTTTCATAGCAGATTGACTTGTAAAAAGAAAAAATATAGATATGTTATAAATAATTCAAAATATGGAACAGCTATATATAGAAATTTAGAAACTCATATTCCACAAAAATTGAATATAGAAAAAATGCAAGAAGCGGTAAAATATTTTGAAGGTGAACATGATTTTAAAGCTTTTAAAGCAAGTGGAACAAGTAGCAAAAGCAGTGTTAGAACTATTTATAAAGCTGAAGTTATAAAAATGCCAGATGAAAAAATTTGGATAGAATTGATTGGTAATGGATTTTTATATAATATGGTAAGAATTATAGCTGGAACTCTTGTTGAGGTTGGACTTGAAAAAATTGATTCAAATGAAATACCAAAAATAATAGAATCAAAAGATAGAAAAAATGCGGGAAAAACTTTACCACCACAAGGGTTATATTTAGTTAATGTTTATTATGATTAACAAAATTAATAAGTAAAGCATACTATATACTAAAAAAGGAGAGGAGATAGATGGATACTTTACTTATTTTTTTTGCTTTACCATTAGCTACAATTATAATTTCTATAGCTTTACAAAAGATATTTAATAATCCACTATTAGTTGCAGCAATTATATTTGCGATTTTTTTAATAGTAACTTTTGCTATAGCTGATTTAAATTTTTTAGTTGCAACAATAGTGTATACAATTATTGCTTTTATTACAGCAGCATTGGTACAACTAGTTTGCAGACTTATTAGATGCTTTAAACGACAATGTAATAATAATGAAGATGAAGACGAAACTGAAAGCGATAATGTTGACAACGAAAGTGGCTGGAGTTGCAATAATCAAAATGGAATCTCTACTAGAGTAAATATAATTCCAAATTCAAATATCAATGATAGAATGTATAGAACATATTCTAGATATAGGAGATAAATATTTAAATTCAAGATTTTTAACAAGGAAGTCTTGAATTTATTTTATATATGGTAAAAATATTGTAATATACATATATTTTATGATATAATAGTAAATATGTAAATTATTTTAATAAGATAATAAGAAGTTGAAATAATTATAAAAATGAGAAGGAGATAAAAATGATTGAAATATTACAAGATACATTAGTTGATAGTATAAAATTATTACCATTTTTATTTATAACATATTTAATAATGGAATATATAGAACATAAAACAAGTGAAAAATCAAAACAGGCAGTAAAAAAATCTGGAAAATTTGGGCCTTTAATTGGTAGTATTCTAGGTATATTTCCTCAATGTGGTTTTTCAGTTTCTGCTACCAATTTATATTCAGCAAGAGTTATAACATTAGGAACATTAATTTCTGTCTATTTATCAACTTCAGATGAGATGTTACCAATATTTATTTCAGAAGCTGTGCCAATTTCAATAATTTTAAAAATACTAGCAACAAAGCTTGTGATTGGTATGATAGCAGGATTTATAATAGATTTTGTTTTAAGAATAATCAAAAAGCAAAACCAGGAAAATGAGAAAATAGTTGATATATGTGAAAAGGAACATTGTCATTGTGACGAAAAAGGTATTTTAAAATCAGCTATAAAACATACTATTAATATATTTATTTTTATAGTAATTATAACATTAGTTATCAATGTTCTAATTTACTTTGTTGGAGAAGATTTAATTGCAAAATTCTTTGAAACAAATACAATATTAGGACCAATTATAGCAGGATTAATAGGATTAATACCAAATTGTGCATCATCTGTTATTCTAACTGGTTTATATATAGAAAATGTAATATCAGCAGCTACAATGATATCAGGATTATTAGTTGGAGCAGGAGTTGGACTAGCAGTATTATTTAAAACAAATAAAGGTATCAAAGAAAACATAAAAATTGTTGGAGTATTATATTTAATTGGTGTTTTATCAGGAATAGTCATTCAAATAATTGGTATAAAATATTAACCTATTAATAATTTGACAATTATTAAAAAAATCACTCCTGGTAATCCAAGCAAACCAACTAATATACTTGTAAAAAAATTAAGTCCAATGTGAAATCCAAAATTTAAACCTATTAAATTAATTAAAAAAATTACAAAACCACCTAATATAGAATTTAGGATTAGTTTTAAAATTTTTTTAATTGGAACTATAAATATTCTACCAAATATGAAAATAAAACATATACATGCTAAATATGTTATAATATTTTTATCCATAACATTCACCCATAAAAATGATAATAATTTTCTATTATCATTTTTATGCTTGTTTTAGGACAAATATTACATTAACCAGCTTCTTCTTCTACTTCTTCAAACGTGAATTTTTTGTCATTAATCATATCTACTTGTATTCCTTTTGTTTTTGCAATTTTAATTAAATAATCTAATTTTGCCTGATTTGCTTTTATTTCATAAATATAGTAATCAACCAATTCTTCTTTTGCATATTCAAAATTCTTAATATTCATTTTCAAATCTTCCCTTGTTTTTATTATACATTTTATTAATTCAATTTCTTTTTCCATCTCTGTCTTTTCTAAAATTTTTTGTTCTTTTACATATTCTTCTTGCATAAAATTTCTCCTTTTTTGAAATTTTTTACTTTTATTATATTCGTGAGGTCGCTTTTTTATTCAAAAAAAGGATTTTTTTCGCTTAACCTCTTGTTTTTTTCGCGATTTTATAGGATAATATATATGTATGAATTTATTTTATAGAAGGGATTTTTTTTATGAAGTATATAGATAAATTTTTGAAAATTCTAAATACAGATAGAAATACTTTTGCAACTTATGTATTAACATTAATCTCAGCATACTTAGCAGTTGATAGAATTGTAGAAATGTTACTTATGATATTTACGGGTGTTTCATATTCATATTGGGGGCCAATACAATATACACTTGCATTAGCATGTCCGATGTTAGCATATTCATTTGCACCTGGTTCTAAATTTGCAACATCAAAAGCAAAAAAAGTAACCTTATTTTATATTTATATGATAGGACTACATATTATAGCTGTTTCTATGCTAACACAATGGCTTAATATGGGGGCTTGGTTACTACTGTTATCAGTTCCAAATTATACAGAACTTATAACAAACTTTTCAGATTTAGTAACACCAGCAATGGTTGCAATTTCTTTATACTTACCATTAGTTACAGTATATCCACTATTTAAATTTTTATATTTTGATGTAAATGATAGTCAACTAAGAAAACGTTCAATTTGGGATTATAAAGGAATTAGTCTTTCCGATAAAAAGAAAGATACAGGACCATATACATGTGAAATACATTTTTGTACAGAATATGAAACAGGTAGAAGTATAACAATGCCAGAAGTTTCAAGATACCAATCAGTATTTGTATGTGGAGGATCAGGTTCTGGAAAAACAACTAAAGTATTTGAACCTATGATTGCAAAAGATATAGAAAGAAAATACTTTTTTAAGGAAGCATCAAAAGAATTAGGATTTACAGCCTTAAGAACAGGTATTGCTTCACTAGATGCTCCATATGATAATGATTATTTAAATAAAAATTTCAGTTTAAATATGCTTATTCCAACACAAGGTAAAGAATCAGTGTATAAAACATATATGAAAAAAATAACTTTATTTGGTTCAGGAAAAGAAGCTATATATAAAGACCTTGGGTTTGCAGTTATGGCTCCAGATTATGAACTTATAAGTCACATGATTGATGTTTGTAATAATTTTGGAGTTTCTTATAAAATAATAGATCCAAAAAATCCAAATTCAATTGGATTAAATCCATTTGTATATAGTGATTCAGATAAAGTTGCAACAACAATATCTACAGTTATAAAAACAATGTATAATACTTCTCATGCAGATGTAGATGAAGCATATAAAGAAGATATTGTTATTCAAGCAATTGAAAATCTAGTAATTCTTTTAAAAGAAATGTATCCTCGAATGAATGATGGAAAACTTCCAAATATTGAAGATATGTTAAAGATGTTTACTAATTTTGATTTAATAGAAAAAATGTGTGAAATATTAGCACATGATGAAGAATTATCAAAAAAACATGCAGTATTACTTACATATTTTAAAAAGAACTTTTATGCTAATGCTCCAGGAAAATCAAATATAGAAAAATATATTTATTCAGCTATAAGTCAACTTGATAATTTACTTAGAATTCCAGGAGTAAAAAATATAATATGTAATAGAACTAATAATATCAACTTTGATGATATGCTTGCTAATTCAGAAGTAGTATTTATATGTACTAGACGTGGAGATTTAGGAGCTGCAGGATATAAAGCATTCGGATTATTCTTCTTAATGTCAATGCAAAATGCTGTACTTAGAAGACCAGGAATAGAAGATTCAAGAACACCATATTTCTTATATGTAGATGAATTCCCAGATTTTATATGTAAAGATACAATTGCTATGTTTACAATGTATAGAAAATATAAAGTTGGAAATGTAATTTCAGTACAAAACTTGGCACAATTAGATACACCAGAATTAGCAGTAAACTACAGAAACACAATTCTTTCAAACTGTGCTAATAAAATATATACTGGAAATGGAGTATATGATGAACTAGAATGGTGGGGAAATGAATTTGGTACTAGAAGAGAGTGGTCTTATTCTAACAGTTATGATGCAGAGAAAAATGAATATGAAGCTAAATGGGGAAGTGTAAAGTGGGACTTCAAACCTTATTTCAAACCTGGAAAATTACAAGGATTAGGATCACAATTTGCTTTTAAAATAAGAGCTAAGAATGGAAAATTTGAAATTGGACATGGTGAATTTGGATATTTACCATCTAAATATAAAGAACCACATAAAGTAAAAACTTATGATTTTAGTAAATATTCAAATGTAGTTACAACAAAAGCAGAAGAAGGAATTACACATAATAATAAATTTAATCCTAAGAAAATTGATTTTAATAATAATAATAATAATGATGTAGATCCTATACAAACAGATACATCAGACTCTAAATTTGTATTTGATAATAAAGATGCAATTATAGTAAATTTAAAAAAGAAACCATCTAAGAGGGATTAGGGGACGTTCTTTCCTTCCCACTTTTAGGGATTAAGGGACACTCCTTGGTATTTGCCAGGGTAGTGTTCCATTATTTTTTATTTAATCGTTCATTTCGTTCAAAAAGAACTTGTAAATTATTAGAATACGCCTCTTTCAGGTTCAAAATGTATTATATTATTTTGCATGTAATTACGAATGCGACTGGAAAAGCTTTAGAAGTTGTTATATTAGAAAATGAGGGATGTTCACGGCACTTGAGGTACGAAAGGGTCTGAGTGAAAGCGGCGCATTTTCTAATATAACAACTTCTTAGCGTATGAAGGGAGCCAAGTAATGAAATAAAAAATAATGGAACACTACCCTGGCAAATACCAAGGAGTGTCCCTTAATCCCTAAAAGTGGGAAGGAAAGAACGTCCCTTAATCCCTATTCAACTGTTACAGATTTTGCTAAGTTTCTTGGTTTATCTACATCTAACCCTTTAGCTTTTGAAATATAATAAGCTAATAATTGTAAAGGAACAATAGATAATATAGGTGAAATTAATGTATTTGTTTTTGGTATATGAATAACTGAATCAAATAATGTATCATCAATATCCTGATTAGTTACAACCAATGTTTTAGCACCTCTAGAAACTACTTCTTGAACATTACTAACAGTTTTCTTTACTAAACTACTATTTGTCATAATACTTACAACAGTTATACCATTTTCTATTAAAGCAATAGGCCCATGTTTTAGTTCTCCAGCTGGATAGCTATCTGCATGTATATAAGAGATTTCTTTAAGTTTTAAAGCAGATTCTCTTGCAACTGTTTCATCAATACCTCTTCCTAAGAAAAATACATCTTTTTCTTGGTAGATTTTATTACCAAATTTCTTAGCTTGATTTGCACATTGTAATGTTTCTTCAATTTGCTTTGGCAATTTTAAAATATCTTTTTTTAGGTTTGATATTTTATCTTCAGATATACCCATTGTTTCTGCAAAGTATATTGCTAATAATGTAAGAAGAATAATCTGAGATGTATATGCTTTTGTTGATGCAACTGCAATTTCTGGTCCAGCATGTGTATATATTGAGTAATCTGCTTCTCTTGTTATAGAACTTCCTATAACATTACTGATTGCTAGTGTTTTAGCACCTTTCTTTTTAGAAAGTTTAAGTGCTGCTATTGTATCTGCTGTTTCTCCAGATTGAGAAATAAATATACATAAGGTTTTTTCATCTATTATAGGATCTCTATATCTAAATTCAGATGCAATATCAACTTCTGTTGGTATTTTGCATAAGTGTTCTATAATATCTTTTCCTGCTAATCCTGCATGCATAGCAGTACCACATGCTACAACATATATTTTGCTTAAACCATTAAGATATTTTTTTGTAAAATCTAATTCTGGAAAATTGCATTTTGTTCCTTCATCAAGTTTTGCACCAATTGTTTCTCTTATAGCAGTTGGTTGTTCAAATATTTCTTTTAACATATAGTCATCATAACCTTCTTTTTCAGCACTTGATGCATTCCATTCAATAGATTTTATTCTTTTATTAATTTTATTTAATTCATTATCATAAAATTTTATATCATCTCTTGAAAGATAAGCATATTCTAAATCATTTAAAAGGTAAAATTCTCTAGTAAAAGATAATATGGCTGGTATGTCAGAACATATATAGTTTTCTCCATCACCCTTACCAATAACTAGTGGGCTATCTTGTCTTACAACAATCATATTATCTGGGTAATCTTTGCAAAGTATTTCTAAAGCAAAGCTTCCTTTTAAATCTTTACAAGCTCTTTTTACTGCTCTTAAAAATTTAAGTTCATCATCTTTTTTATCTTTTGAATAATAATAATGAATTAAATTAGGTATAACTTCTGTATCTGTTTGAGAATAGAATTTATAATTATTATTAGATAAAAATTTTCTTAATTCATTGTAATTTTCAATAATTCCATTATGAACAACACTAAATGTTTTTGAGTTATCCATATGAGGATGTGAATTTTCTTTTGATGGTTTTCCATGAGTTGCCCATCTTGTATGTGCAATACCAATGGTTCCTTCTAAATTGTCAATCCCATCAATATTATATAAATTTTTGACTCTTCCTTGATCTTTCATAATAGAAAGACCATCTTTTTCCATTGTTGAAATACCAGCTGAGTCATAGCCTCTATATTCCAATCTAATAAGTCCATTAATAAGAATAGGACTTGCTTTTTTTGTTCCTATGTAACCTACAATTCCACACATAGTAATCCTCCTTAATATAACAATTTGGAATTGAAAGCACGCAAAATAAAAGCTTAATTATATTAATTTTTGTTATAATATCGCTATTATTTTTTTTATTAATACTTTGACTTTAAGCTAAAGCCACTAGAGCATCCGCCGAATATTTCGATAACCCTAGACCTCGTCAACACTTAGTTTATTTTAAGTGTCCTGGCGCTATATTTTGTTAATATACTCCTTTCTAAAAAAATCTAATTTTGCTTTCTTTCAATTTACTTTATTATATTATAACAAAAAGTAAAATGTTGCAAGTCCTGATTACAAATTAATACATTTTTTACTTTTAATTTTTATTATACTATTGTAAAGTCAAAGTGTTTATGGTATATTGCAGTTATAAAATAAAAAACATGAGAAAGGTGAAAAGAAAATGAAATTTGGAATTATAACAGCTATGCAAGAGGAATTTGATGAAATAGAAAAAATAATGCAAGAAAAACAAAAAAATGAAATATTAGGAGTTAATTTTATAGAAGGAAAAATAGAAAATAAAGAATGTATATTAGTACAATGTGGAGTTGGAAAGGTTAATGCAGCAAGAACTACACAAATTATGGTAGATAATTTTGAAATAGAAAGCATTTTTAATCTTGGTTCTGCAGGAGCAATAAATAATGAGCTAAATATTGGAGATGTTATAATTGGAAAAAATGTATATCAACATGACTTTGATATAACAGCATTTAACCATAACAAAGGTTATGTGCCAGGTATAGGGGATAAAATTGAATGTGATAAAAATTTAGTAAATAAATTTGAGAATATAATAAAAAATATAAAAGAAAAAAAATATCAAATAAAAATTGGAACAGTTGCAACAGGAGATATATTTTTAACAGAAGAATGGATGAAAAATAAAATAAGAATAAAGTTTGATGCAGATATTGTAGATATGGAATGTGGAGCAATTGCACAAGTTGCATATTTAGATAATATTCCTTTTGTAGTAGTAAGGAGTATATCAGATGTACCAAATGGAGATAATGCACATACTTTTGATGAAAATTTGAAATTGGCATCTGAAAGAGCATCAGAAATTTTAAAAGAATATTTGAAACAAGAATAATCAAAAAAAATCATTTCTAAAACTTGTATAAAAATATCAAATTGGTATATAATTTATACAAATTGAAAGGAGTGATTTTTTTATGGATAGAAAAATCAAAGTAGTTCAATATGGAACTGGAAAAATGAGTGTATATACAATGAGATATATATACGAAAAAGGAGCAGAAGTAGTTGGAGCAGTTGATGTAAATCCAGCAGTTATTGGAAAAGACATAGGAGAGATTATTGGATGTGAAAATAAGGGAGTAACAGTAGTATCTGCTGAACAAGCTGAGGACATGATAAAAAATACAAAGCCAGACATAGTAGTTGTAGAAACTATGAGTTTAATAAAAGATGTTGAAGATGCACTTATGTTATGTGCAAAACTTGGTGTAAATGCAATAACAACATGTGAAGAAGCATTCTTTCCAATGAACTCAAACCCAAAAATAACAAAGGCATTAGATGATTTGGCAAAACAAAATGGATGCACAATAACAGGAAGCGGATATCAAGATATATATTGGGGACAACTTATTTCATCAATTGCAGGTTCAACTCAAACAATAAAGAAAATAAAGGGAAGTTCAAGTTATAATGTAGAAGATTATGGAATAGCTTTAGCAGAGGCACATGGAGCAGGATTAACATTAGAAGAATTTGACAAACAAGTTGCATCAGTAGATAGAATATCAGATGAAGAAAGACAAGCTATGATAGAAAAAGGTGAATATTTACCATCATATATGTGGAATGTAAATGGATGGCTTTGTTCTAAATTAGGATTAACAGTAAAACATCAAACTCAAAAAACAGTACCACAAACACACACAGAGGATATTTATTCTTCAACACTTGGAATGACAGTAAAAGCGGGAGATGCAACAGGAATGAGTGCTGTAGTAACAACTGAAACAGAAGAGGGTATAACTATTGAAAGTGAATGTATAGGAAAGGTATATTCAAAAGATGATTTCGATAAAAATGAATGGACAGTAATTGGAGAGCCTGAAACAACTCTAGTTATAAACAGACCAGCAACAGTAGAATTAACATGTGGAAGTATTGTAAATAGAATACCTGATGTTATAAATGCTAAACCAGGATATGTTCCAACAGAGGAAATCGGAGAATTAAATTTTAAAGTAAAACCATTAAATGAATATGTAAATTAGAACAAAAATTGCCTTTTGTAGTCAATACTAAAAAAGGCAATTTTTTTGTTGTTGATAAATAAAAATGAATATGATATATTAAGACAGGTGATTAAAATGAAAAAGAAAGAAATGATAAATTATTTAAGAGAAAATATGCCTGTTTTTACGGGAACCCCAGAAGAACAAGAAATAAAAAAATCACTTTATATTTATACAGAATTAGGAAAAGCAAAATCATTTGATGAAAGATATTATTTTGGAAATTCAGATACTCAAAGAAAAATATATGATTTAGCTCAAAAACAGAGAAGTCAGCCAGATGAATTAGCAAAGAAAAGGAAAATTATATGTGTATCACTAACTCATTTATATATAAATATTTTAAATGAATTTGGGATAAAAGCAAGAGCAAGTGAGCCAGAAGAGGGTGGGCACATTAATCCTTTTATTATGCCTAAAAATAAAAAATTTTTTGTGGCAGATCTTCAACTTGATTTAGAAAACATACAAACTCGTTCTAGATTACAGCATTTTGAATATCAAAGAAATAATCAAGAAGAAATTACAAAAATGTTAATAGAAATGGGATATATAAAAGATGAAAAAGATTATAAAAATGAAGTAATATCTAAATTAAGGAAAAAAGTAAATGAAGCTGATTCACATCAAGGGCTAAAAACAATATTAGAGAATGATGAATTATATTTAGGAAATGAACAAATGGATATTGTAGAAATTAACAAATTTTATAGGGGAGTAATAAAAAAGACATTGCCAAATTACTACAATAAAAAAATTTTTGCATTCAACTGCTATAAAAAAGTAGGAGAAGAAAGGGATTATACATTATGTATGTTTTCTCACGAAAATGATAGTGTTAGACCATATATATTTTCAAAAAAGGCAAGAAAATTTGCAAGTGTTGATTTAGAAACAATGAGAAAATTACAAGAAGAAGGATTAGTTTTAGGAGTTAGACAAAAAGAAAATGGAGTAAACTTGTTAAAAAAATATATTAATAATGAAGTAGTTAGAAAAGATAAAGAGAAATAAAAAAACAAACAAAAATTTGCAAAAATATTGACAAGAGATTTATAAAAATATATAATATAAAATGAGTTTGCATAAGGAGGAAAAAATGAAAGAGAAATTTTTAGAATTATTAAAACAAGTAAAAAGAGAAGGAATAGATGATTTAATTGAATTTTTAGAAAAATCTGATTTTTTTAAAGCACCAGCAAGTACAAGATTTCATGGAAATTTTGAGGGTGGATTAGTTGAACATAGTATGAAAGTATATGAAATTTTAAAACACAAAGTTGAAAATTGTGTTATGGAAATTGATATTTCAGAAGAATCAATTATTTTAATTGGATTATTACACGATATTTGTAAAACAAATTTTTACAAAATAGATTATAGAAATGCAAAAAACGCATTAGGTGTTTGGGAAAAGGTTCCTTATTATACAGTTGATGATACAATACCTTATGGACATGGAGAAAAGTCTGTTATGATGATTACAGAATATATCAAATTAACACCAGAAGAAAAATATGCAATTAGATGGCATATGGGTTATACAGAACCAAAAGAAAATTATAATGCAATAGGAGCAAGTTACAAAAAATATCCAATTGCACTTTTAACACATGAAGCAGATTTGGAAGCAACATATTTTTATAATACATAAAAAAGGAAAGGATTACAAAAATGTTAGCATATATAAAAGGAAAATTAGAAATGAAGATGACAGGATATATTGTAATTGATGTAGGTGGACTTGGTTACAAAGTATTTATGTCAGAAACAAGTATAGAAAAATTAGGAAATATAGGTGAAATAATAAAAGTACATACATATTATAGAGTGCAAGAAAATGATATAAGCATATATGGATTTAATACATTAGAAGAATTGAAAATGTTTGAATTATTATTGGGAGTTAGTGGTGTTGGAGCAAAAACAGCTTTATCTATGCTTGCAGTTTGTGAACCATCTGAATTTGCTTTAGCAGTTATTTCAGAAGATGTAAAAACTTTAACAACAATGCCAGGAATTGGACCAAAATCTGCAAAAAGAATTATTTTAGAATTAAAAGACAAAATTAAAAAAGAACAGGAAATAGAAAACATAAAAAATCAAATTGAAGAAAATAAAGGGCCTTCAAAAATACAACAGTTAATTCAAGATAACAGTAAAGTCGAAGAGGCAATTGCAGCACTTCAAGTATTAGGATATAGTAAAAAAGAAATAGAAAAAGCATTTGCTAAATTAAATACTAAAGAGTTAAGTATAGAAGAATTAATAAAAAAGGGACTAGCAACATTAGGAAAATAGGAGTGATTTTTATGGCTAATAATGAACCTCTAGCATATAGAGTAAGGCCAAAAACATTAGAAGAGTATGTTGGACAAGAACATGTACTTGGAAAAGATAAAATATTATATAGGACAATAAAAGCAGATAGATTATCTAGCATTATTTTATTTGGCCCACCTGGATGTGGAAAAACTTCACTAGCAAGAGTAATTAGTGAAACTACAAAATATAAATTTTATAAAATAAATGCTGTAACAGCTGGAGTAGCTGATATAAAAAGAGTAATAGAAGAAACAAAAAATTTTATGCTAAATCCAACAGGAAAAAGTATTTTATTTATAGACGAAATTCATAGATTTAATAAATTACAACAAGATGCATTACTTCCATTTGTAGAAAATGGAACGATAATTTTAATAGGAGCAACAACAGAAAATCCATATTTTGAAGTAAATAAAGCTCTTATATCTAGGTCAATGGTTATAAAACTAGAACCTTTAACCGAAGAAGATGTATATAAAATATTAAAAAATGCAATAAATAGAAAAGATGGGCTTGGAGAATATAATATAAAAATAGAAGATACAACATTAAGGAAACTAGCAGGGATTGCAAATGGAGATGTAAGAACTGCATTAAATGGTTTAGAAGTTGCAACTTTAACTACAACTATGAGTGAAGATGGATATATATATATAACAGATGAAATAATAAAAAATAGTGTACAAAACAGAAAGGCAATATTTGATAAAAATGGAGAACAACATTATGACAATATAAGTGCATTTATAAAATCTATGAGAGGATCAGATCCAGATGCCGCAGTTTTCTACTTAGCAAGAGCATTAAATGGAGGAGAAGACCCAATGTTTTTAGCAAGAAGAATTGTAATATGTGCATCAGAAGATGTAGGAATGGCAAACCCTAATGCTTTAGTTGTTGCAAATAGTGCAATGCAAGCAATACACATGATAGGAATGCCAGAAGCAAGAATATTACTATCAGAAGCGGCAATATATGTAGCAACATCAAAAAAATCAAATGCTTCATATATGGCAATTAACAAGGCATTATCAGATGTCCAAAATAAAGATACAGGGGAAATACCAATGCATATAAGAAATGCACCAATAGATAAAATGAGAGAATTAGGTTATAATGAAGGATATTTATATCCACATGATTTTCCAGGACACTATGTAGAGCAACAATATTTACCAGATAAGATGTTAGGAACAAAATATTATGAATCTGACAGCATAAATTAAGTTTAAGATTATAAAAATTAATAAAATAAAAAAAAATGGAGAACCTACTAAAAAGTAGGTTTTTAATTTTTATAGAAATAAAAAAATGGAGTTGGGAATGACAAAAAAAATATTAATAGGATTATTTGCTGGAGTAATATGTGGGATGTTTGGTGCAGGAGGAGGAATGATTTTAGTTCCTGCATTTATGCACTTATTAGATATGAAAGATTCGAAAGCAAGAGGAACATCAGTATTTTGTATATTACCAATGGTTTTAACCAGTGGATTTTTTTACTATAAGGAAAATTATATAAATTGGAAAATTGCACTTTTATGTGCAATAGGAGGGATGATAGGTGGATATATAGGAGCAGGATTATTAAAAAAATTACCAGAGCTAGTATTAAAAATTGCATTTATTATTTTTTTAGTATATGCATCTATAAAAATGTTAGTTGGTTAAGGGATTAAGGGACGTTCTTTCTTTCCCTCTTTTAGGGATTAGGGGACACTCCTT
>CAMNPT010000023.1 GCA_946548575.1 uncultured Clostridium sp.
TTATTATTTTCATTTTTTATATTTTCTTTTATTTTTATTTTTTCTTTTTCTAAATTTTCTTTTTCTAAAATTAATTTTAATTCTTTTAAAAAATTATTTTCATTTTCTAAATTTATTATTTCATTTTTTAATTTGTTTTTATTTTCTTCTAAATCATATTTTTTATTTTCATATAATTTTAATTCATCTTTTTCTTTTTCTAAATTTTGTATTTTTCTATCAAGAATATTAATTGGCTTTTCCCTAGATCTTCCTGTTCCAATTTCATCTAATTGACGTCTGTTAATTCTGTCAACTGCTCTTTTATATGATACATTATCATTCCCTGTACCTACTAAATTTGATATTTTTTGTACTAAAATAGTTTGTTCTTGATTTCCAAGTTTTGTTTCTGCTTGTCCAACTACTACAGTAGATAAAAATAATTCTTCATCTACATTTGTTTGTTCATAAAAAAATTCATTTCCTTTTGATTTATCAATATTAAATTCTTTTGAAATATCTTCCATATTTTCATTAAATATTTTTGGATTTTTCTTTTTAAATTCTCTATAAACTTCATATTTATTTTTATTATCTAATTCATATTCTATTTTTCCAGAAAATTCTTCTCCAGTCCAAGGTTTATATTTTTCTAAATCTGAATATTCTTTTCCTTTTTTGTTTTTTGAAATTCCATAAAAAGAATTAATAATAAATCTTAATAAAGTTGATTTTCCTGATTCATTTTTTCCATAAATAATATTTATTCCATCTTTTAAATTTATTTCTTTTTCTTTCAATTTTCCATAAGAATTTATTTTTAATTTATTTATTTTCAAATTTTTTCCCCATTTCTTTTATAATTTGTGGATAACTTTTTTATTCTAATGCTTCAAATGCAATTTCAATTGCTTTTTCTATTATTTCTTTTTCTTCTTCTGTCAAGTTTTTATTATTTAATTTTTCTAACATTTTTTTTGCGAAAATTCCTTTTAGTGTATTTTCATTTTTTATTTTTTCTAAATCAATTGCTATTTTTGTTTTATTTTTTATTTTAATTATTCTATCATTTATAATATATTTTAATAATTCATATTTATTTATTTCAAAATTTCTATTTCCAGTTAAAATAATTTCTAAATATTCATTATTATTTATTTTTAAATTATTTATTTTTTCAATTAATTCTTCTTTTGAAAAAATATCAGAAATATTTATTTCTTTTTTTATAAATTTTTCCTCATCTAATTGTATAAATTCTAATTTTATGTTTTCAGAATCCAAATCTCCGTACTATCATTCCATGTTCTCCAGGCTCATCAAAACCTAGGGCCGCAGTTGAACTAGGATATACAATTCTTTCGTTTTCTCGTTGACAATAATCTAATTTATGTATATGCCCTAAGGCCACATAATCAAAACCTTTTTCTTCTAAAATTTTTCTAGAAATTGAATTATATTGCTTTTCCTTTAAATCTGCCCCATCTAAAGTTCCATGAATTATTAAAATATTTGGTTTATTTTTTTCTAATTTTTCTATTTTTTCTATTCCACAATCAGTACAATAAAAATCATCAAATCCAAATCCATAAATATTAAAATCTTTTGTTTCTATTTTTTCTATTTTTGAATTAAATATTTTTACATTTTTACTCCAAGAAAATTTATTATAATAAGAATTTTTTAAATATGGATCATGGTTTCCAGGAGAAATAAATATTTTAGTTTCTTGAATTTCTGAAAATAAATTATTTATATATTCTATTGTAGATTGTTTTACATATTGATTTTCATATAAATCTCCTGAAATAAAAAAATATTCAATTTTATTTTCTTTTATATATTCAATTACTTTTTTAAATATTTTTCTTTGTTCTAGCCTTCTTAAATCTCCTAAATTTTCTCTTTGCGATAAATTTATAAATGGGCTGTCAAAGTGCATATCTGCTATATGTACAAATTTCATAATTTTCTCCTTTTTGTCCATTTGGGGACAGGTCCCTATAGGACATTTTGTCCATTTTGGGACACATCTTTATCAGTAAAGCTATTCTACTATATTTTTTCAATTTTTGCAATAGGAAGGCGAATTTTTTTTCGGTTCTTTCTCTTTATATTGTAAATTATTTTATTATTCTATAAAATAATAATTATATAAAAAAACAACCTATGAAAATATTAAATATTTCACAGGTTATTTTTTATTTTTGCGATTTTTAACTCTGCCCTAAAAACTTCCCAAATTATTAATCATCATCTATTGGACCAAATAATTCATCAAATTTAGCTTCCAATTCTTTTTGTAAATCATATCCGTCTTCATCTACTTGTGGTAAAATTGGTGCATTATCATAATTGTCAAAAGTTTCTATGTCTAAAGTTTGTTTTGAATGTTGTCCAGTTGCAACGACTGCTTCAGGTTTTGGTATCTCCTTTTTTTCTTCTTTGTTATCAATTTCATCAAATAAGTCATCTAATGAATCTATTTTTAAATTATTTACATTTTCCTCTTTTTCTTCTTGGTATGGATTATATGGATTATATTTTCTCCATGTTCCTCTTTGTATTTCACCTATATCATTATGGCTTATTTCTAGTTCTGCCATTTGATTTGCCATTGGATGTTTAAAATAGTAAAATTTATTTGCTTTTACAGGTTTTATTCCTTTTTCAAATATAATACATATATCATTATCTAATCTTCTTAATTCATCTGGTGTCATTAATGCTCTTGCCATTACTTGGTCAGATACCGATTTTCCTGTTTTCCAGTTTTGCCTATCTCTATTTATTGATATACTATCTCTTTCAATTGTTTTTTCTCCAAGCTGTTTTGAAAAATATTCGACTGTTTTAAATGAGTTACTTCCTAAGAATACGTGTGTATCACAGTTACCCATAATTGTTTCATAAGATTTTTCATATACTGCTTCTAATTGATCTACATTTTGTAATATTACACTAAATGATATTCCTCTACTTCTTGATGTTGATATTTTTTTATCAAAGTCTGGTATTTTTCCTATATTTGCAAACTCGTCTAATATAAAATATGTTCTTTCCTTTAATCTTCCTCCGTTTTGGTCTGCATAATCATATAATTGTTGTATCATTTGAGAGAAGAATATTGTAAGTAAAAAGTCATAGGCTGTATGTGTATCTGATGATATTACATATACTGCTGTCTTTTTATTTCCTATTTCTTCAAAATTTATTGTATCAGTTGATGTTAGTTCTGCTATTTCCTTTGAATCAAATTTACCTAATTTTGATTGTAAAGAACTTAGTATTGATGCATATGTTCTCTCTGGTGAGATTTCTATTGATTTATAATACATTCTAGCTGGATGGTCATAAGGTAGTTGACTCATTAATTCTGTTAATAAATTACTTCCACCATTATTATTTGCTGCTCTTACTAATTCTGCACAACTTGCTAAATTTTGTTCTTCTTCAGGTCTTGTTGCTAATAAATAATATATTAATGCTTTTAATAACATTTCTGCCATATCATCCCAATATGGATCTGAACCTGAACTTTCAGTTTTTTGACCTTTTACTATTGTGTTTGCTATAACATCTACATCTAATTCTGAATTTATATGAAATAGTGGATTATATCCATCACTAAATTGTGGTCTTACCAAGTTTAATACCTTTATTTCATAGCCTTTGGATTTTAAATATCCTGCAGTTCTATCATACAATTCACCTTTAGGATCTGTAAATACATAAGAACCTAAACATTGGTATGCATTTGGTATTGAATATGATGCAGATTTACCAGAACCTGATCCGTCCAACTACCAATACATTAACATTTCCTCTTTTATCTACTGGCAAATAATTATTTTCTGCAAGTATAATTCCTTTATTTTTATCTAATATTTGGTATTGTTCCCCTCTTTGGCTCCAGTCACTTGAACCATGTTCAATATCTGAATATTCATTTTTTGGTGCTGATTTTGCAATTCCTATAAAGAAAAATATTGAATAAAATATTGTTACCACAAGTAATGTTGAAAAATAACTACTGATGGCTCCACTTGTGAATAATTTTCCAAATGTTGAAAATGGATGAGATATTGAATTCCCAAATGTTGTTATAAAAAGTGTTAAATTAAATGTTCCGCTTTTTCCAGCAATATACCAGCTATAACTTATTGGCGAAACAAATACTATGGCTAAAAATACCCATAGTATTCCAAATATTATAAAATATTTTCTATTTCTTCTTAGTGCACCTTCTATTTTATAGTTCATAGATTTCACCTACTCTTTAGTAAAATTTTAGATTTCTCTATCTTTATTTTCTTTTTTAAGTTTATTGATAATATTCATGTCTTTTTCTGTGTTTTCTTCAAGTGGTATATCCATTTCTAGTTCATCATTAAATTTATATTTAAATGTTTTTTCTGGTGGCCAATTCATTTTTGCCATTTTTTATTCCTCCTCATTAATCAGTAATTTCAGGGCTTCCCCCTACCAAATTAATTTTTCCATTTTCATCTCTTATCTCAAATACGAAATAAGGCTTATATGGCTTCAACTTACATTTTCCTTTAACCTCATTTGTTTTTTCATCAAAAAATAATGTTGGTTTTATTTCTTCTGTAGTTTCAGGGTCTATTATTGATATTGGCCTTTTTAAATTTGGTGTATAATCAAATTCTTTGTATACATTTGATTTTTCTGTATATACAGTTTCAAATTTAAATGGCATAGGTTTTTTTGATATTCTAATTTTATCATCATTTAGAATACCATTATTAATAACGACTTTATCTTTTGCAAAAGACAATATTACAATTTGGTTGCCATCTTTTTTTTGCTCGTCAATATAGAAGGTTTTTTTATTATAATTTCCTACTATTTGTTCAGTATGTAATAATCTTTCTACTGTAAATTTAGGACCTTCCTTTATATCTTCTTTTCTTGTCTCATTTACTTGGTATATTACAGTTTTTACTCCTTCTGGATCTGTTATACTAAAATGTTTTCCACGTATAGCATCCATATTTTACCCCCTATTTTATGTTTAATCCATAACTTATCTTTCGTTATATCCACTTATTATTATAGTTGATTTTACAGCTTTTGTCAATACATATTATTATGTAAATCTAGTTTCTTGGATTAAAATTTGATATTTCATCTAATTTTTTATATAGTTCTTCTTCTTCTTTAGTTAAATCTTTTGGTACAACAACTTTGATTTCTGCTATTAAATCTCCCCTTATATTATTGTTTACTTTATATCCTTTGTTAGGAATTCTTATCTTTTCTCCTGATTGTATTCCTTTTGGAATATATACTTTTGTTTCATCATCGATTGTTTTTATATTTGCTCTAGTTCCAAGAGCCGCTTCAGATGGTGTTAAATACAAATATGTGTAAATATCTTTTCCTTTTAAATTAAATTTGTTATCATTTTTTATATTTAATTTTATGAACAAGTCTCCATTTTTTCCACCATTTATGCCTTGTTTTCCTTGGCCAATTAGTCTAATTTTTCCACCATCTTCTATTCCTTCTGGTATTTTTATGGTATAACTTTTCATTTTCCCATCAGAATTTTTTAATGATATTTTCTTATCTGCACCATAAAAAGCTTCATATAAGCTAATATCTATCGCTGTTTCTATATTTTCTCCTTTTATTTGCTTTTCTTTTCTTATATTTTCTTTATTGTTTCCTACATTGCCCAAAAACATATTTAAAATTGCACCTTTTTCTGTCAATGCTTTTTTACCTTTTGCAAATTGCGAATTCCATACTCTATCATATTTTCTTTTTGATGATGGTACAGATAAAACTTTATAAGCTTCATTTATATCTTTTATTTTTTCTTCTGCTAAATTATCTCCAATATTTAAATCAGGATGATATTTTTTAGCAGCTTGTCTATATGCTTGTTTTATTTCTTCTATTGATACATAGCTTGTATCTAAATCTAAAATTTTATAATAATTTTTAAAAACCATTTTTAACATCCTTCCCAAAAAAATTAGGTATAGATATTATATCATAAAATCAAAAAAAATCCATAGATTTTATGGATTTTTTTATATTTACTTACATTCAGTAATTACTTTTTCTGCTATTTCATAAAATTTCATTCCATTAGAGGCCTTAAATAAAATAACATCATCTTTTTTTACAATATTTTTCAATATTTCTAATATATCTTCTTTATCTTCTTTGTAGTAAATATTTTCAGGCTTTATTTGTTCTTTTGCTTTTTCTACAATATATTGTGAATTTTGACCACTACAAATTAAAATATCTATATTATTTTTTATGACTTCTTCTCCAACTTTTTCATGCAGTTCTTTTGAATACTCTCCTAATTCAAACATATCTCCTAAAACCGCAATTTTTCTACCATTTTTAAATTGAGATAAAACTTTTAGAGATGCTTTCATTGACTCTAAACTTGCATTATAAGCATCATTTATTATTTTTACTCCATTTTTAATTTCTGTGATATCCATTCTTTTTTCTGTAAGTTCAAAATTTTCAATTCCATTTTTTATTTTGTCTATTTCTATATTTAATAATAAACCTACAGTTATTGCGCATAAACTATTTAATATAAAATGTTCTCCTCCAACAGGAACATTTATTTTTTCATCTTTCCCATTTATATTGCAATAAAATGTACTATAATTTTCTTCTAAATTTATATTTTCTGCATTCAAATCACTTTTTTGGTCTATTCCAAAAGTTTTAATATTCATTTTATTTTTATTTTCTATATTCCATTTATGTAATAAGTCATTATCATTGTTTAATATTATAGTTGGATTTTCTATTCCTTCTAGGATTTCCATTTTTGCTTTCAATATATTTTCTCTTGAACCTAAATTTCCAATGTGAGATGTTCCTATATTTGTAAATACACATATATTAGGTTTTGCAATATTAGTTAATTTTCTCATTTCTCCAAAATGGTTCATCCCCATCTCAACCACTAAAACTTCTTCATCTTGCATACTTAAAATTGTAAAAGGTAATCCTATTTGTCCATTATTATTTTTTCTAGTTTTTAAAGTTTTGTATTTTTGTTTAATTACATTAGCAACCATATCTTTTGTACTTGTTTTTCCAACACTACCAGTTATACCAATTACAGGTATATTATATAAACTCCTTTTATATTCTGCAATTTTTTGTAATGCTTCTAATGTATCTTTTACTTTAATTATTGTTTTATTTCTAAAGTTTTTAATTTCTTCATCATTAAATTCTATATCTTGAACAATGACACAATTTGCACCTTTTTCTAGTGCTTCCTTCCAAAACATATTTCCATCAAAATTTTCTCCTTTTATTCCAATAAAACAATCTCCCTCTTGTACTTTTCTTGTATCTCTTGAATATCTTTTACATATATAATTTTCATTTCCAATTATAATTTTCCCTTTTGTTTCTCTTACAATATCTTTAACTGATAAATCTTTCATTTATTACCTTTCCTTTCATACATTTCTTTAAATTATATGCTTTTTTTTTATATTTGCCAAGAGGATTAAAGATAAATAGTAAATTTTATTTGTCATTTTTATATTTCTAGCATAAAATTAATTATAATTTTTAATTAATTTGCTTTATTTCGACATTTTTTTACTGTAGGATATTTTTTTTAGCAAAAAAATATGTTATAATAAAAAATAGATTGCTATACAAGGAGATTATTATGGACATAAAAGAAAAAGATATTGAAAAAGAAAATATAAAAAACAAAACTTTAGAAAAATCAGAATCTGAAACAAATGAATCTTTAGTTGTTGTATCACCTAAAGAATTTGTCGAAGTCAATCAAGAAAAAGAAAAAAAAGGACATTCTCTTTTTTTGTTAATTATTATTCTTGTAATTTCAATATTACTTATTATATTCACTATTTTTACATTATACAATATATTTAATAGTAATATTATTTCAGGTGTACATATAAAAAATATAGATGTTTCTAATTTAAGTAAATCTGATGCTAAATATCAAATAGAAAATTACTTGAAAGAACAATTACCTGAAGAAATAACCTTGAAACACGGAGATTTTGTTGCTACTATTTCTACATCACAAATAGAGTCTAAGTTTAATATCAAATCAGCTGTTGAAAAAGCTTATAATGTAGGAAGACAAGGAAATATATTTGAAAATGATTTATATGTTTTATCTACTCTTTTGGGTGGAGATATCAATATAGAACCTACAATAGAAATAAATAAAGAACAATTAACAAAAAATTTAGAAGAAATATCTGCTCAATTACCAGATAAAGTTGAAGAAAGTAGTTATTATATAGAAGATGCAAATTTAATAGTAACTTCTGGAAAATCAGGTAATGTTGTAGATATTGATAAAACAATTTCTGCAATAAAAGCTGCAATTTCTGATTTTTCAGCAAATGATAGTGCAATAGAAATTGTAGTAAAACAAGCTGAACCAGAATCAATAAATATTGATAAAATATATTCAGAAATAAAAAAAGACCCTGTTGATGCTTATTATACAAAAGAACCTTTTTCTGTTTATCCTTCTGAAAATGGTATGGATTTTAATATTTCCATTGAAGAAGCAAAACAACTTGTTTCTGATAAGTCTAAAGAAGAATATACTATACCTTTAAAAATTTTATACCCAAATGTTACAACAAACATGATTGGAACAGAAGCTTTTCCTGATTTATTATCATCTTTTTCTACTAATTATGCTGTTAGTTATAGAAATAGAACTACTAATTTGATTTTAGCTTCAAATAAAATTAATGGTACTGTTTTAATGCCTGGAGAAACATTCTCTTATAACAAAGTTGTTGGTGCAAGAACTATAGCTGCTGGATATAAAGAAGCACCTATCTATGTAAGTGGTAAAGTTGAAGATGGCTTAGGTGGTGGAATTTGTCAAATTGCTTCTACTTTATATAATGCAGTTGTATATGCTAATTTAGAAATAATACAAAGAACAAACCATCAATTTGTTCCATCCTATGTACCTGCAGGTAGAGATGCAACTGTTGTATATGGAGCTCTGGACTTCCAATTTAAAAATAATAGAAATTATCCTATAAAACTTGTAAGTTCAGTTTCTGGAGGAGTAGCAAATTTTCAAATTTTTGGTTTAAAACAAGAAGATGACTGTGAAGTAGAGATTTCAGCTTATGTAACTGGAAGGACTGCAACATCTATTTATTCAGAAGCATATAAGATTTTAAAACGTGATGGTAAAGAAGTTGGTAGACAACTACTTTCAAAAGATACATATAAAAGACATTAAATTGAGAGAGAACCAAGGGGACAAGAACCAAGGGGGACGGACCTTTTGGTTCGAAGCTCCGTCCCCCTGGTTCGAAAGTCCATTTATTTTACATTGTTAAAGTTCCATTTGGTGTGTTTGTTATAATTAAAATATCTTCTTCTCTTCCATTTTCTGCATTTATATAAATCAAAAACTCCCTTTCTTCTACTTTACCCTTAAATTCATAACATAATATTTCATCTTTCCATTCTGTAGGTATAACTGCAAACTTTTCACTCTGTATATTTAAATTTTTATTTAAATTCTTTTTAGCCTCTTCTTTAGTTATTTTTACCTTTGTTATATCCCTTATTGTGTGATTGTTTAAATATCCTGTTGTTTCAATGCCTAGTATTTCTCCATCATCCAATGCAACCTTGACTTTTATCAGATCTGGATACATTATGACTCCATCTTGTGAATATGCATAATTTATTGTTGCAATTCCCTCTTGTTTTAGATAATATGTTTCCTGCATATTCTTAAATCCTTTATTTTCTAAAAATTCTTTACTTTTTTGTTCTACTTGTTCTTCTGATATTATTTCATTTTTTACATCTCTGTTCCAATTCATGAAAATAATATGACCACCTTTTTTTGAAATAGCTATATTTATATTTTCATCTTCTTTGTTATTAATAGAAAAATCATATGCTGGTATTGTTCCTTCTTCACTTAACCCTAAATTATTTATTTCTTTTATTTTGTCTTTTCCGATAAATTCTTCTGCTTTTTGTTTTGCAGTTTCTTCATCAATATCTTCTCCTGTTAATCCTTTTTTTTCTACTCCTGTTAGATGTTCTGAAAATGCACCATCATATATAAGTCCAGAATATTTATTAAAATTTTCCTTTAAACTACTAAAACTCTCTTTTGAAATGTTATCAACTTGTTGTGCAAATGCAACTGTTCCTTTTTCAGTTAATTCATCCCATTTAAATCTTCCACTATTTAAGTCTTCTGATAATTGGTTTAATGTGTTTTTTAATTCTGTACTATATGAATGTAAATCTTCTAAATTTTTTAAATCTTCATCTGATAATTTTTCATTATATATATTTTTTCTTGATAGACTATAACTATAATCACTTACTTGATTTAAAAATTTTTGTGTATTTTCAAGTTCTTGACTTTCAATTGGAAGTCTACTTAAATAGCTTTGAGCTAAGTTAGCTTCTCTCCATAAATGTGTTAATGTTTCTGCTCCATTTTCAGGTGTTGAAGATATTGTTGCTTTTGCTAAATAAGCTTCTACATTTTGTACATAATCAACTAATTCATAAAATGCCATATTATAATTATTTTCTGATGCTTGTCTATATTCTCTTTGTTTTTTATAAATTATAATTATTAATATAGTAATTATAATTAAAAGTACACAAATCACACTAAACATGTGTCCTTTTTTTAATCTGTTTTTCCATTCTATTAATTTATTCATATCCTTTTCTCATATAATTTTAATCTATTTATTATATGAATTCTCCTTAATTAAATTTATATTATTTTGTGTTTATTTTTTAATAATTATTCCATATTTTGAATTTTTTTATTTTATATGATAAAATATTTTTAATTTAGGAGGATTTTTTTATGAAAGTTTTAATTTTTTATGCTTCATATGGAGGAGGACATTTAAATGCTGCCAAATCTATTGAAAATAATATAAAAAATAATTATAAAAATATAGATACTGAGTTAATTGATTGCATGAAATATGTTAATAAACCTATAGAAAAAATTACAACTGCTGCTTATAGAGGTATGGCTAAAAAAGCTCCTTGGGCATGGGGTAGAATTTATTCTGATTCTCAAAAAGGTCCTTTGGCTCATCTTTCTTCAAGATCTAATAAAATTTTTGCAATTAAATTGTTAAAATTATTAAGAGAAAAAAAACCAGATTTAATTATTTCTACACATCCTTTTGGTAGCCAAATGTGTAGTTATTTAAAAAGAAAAGGAAAAATTAATAGTAAAATTGCAACAATTATGACTGATTTTGCACCACATGATCAATGGCTTGTAGGACATGATTTTACAAATTATTTCTTTGTCGCTAATGATAAAATGAAGCAATACTTAATAAATAAAGGTATTAGCGAACATAAAGTTTATGTATCTGGTATACCAATTTCAGAAAGATTTTTAGAAAATTTTGATAAAAACGAAATATTGAAATCTTTAAATTTTTCAGAAAAAAAACAGACTATATTATTTTTTGCTGGAGGAGAATTTGGATTAGGGAAAACTAGAACTCTTCAGGTTTTCGAAAGTTTCTTAAAAATTAATAAACCTATCCAAATTTTAGCTATTTCTGGAAGAAATAAAAAAATGATTACTACATTTAAAGAAATTGTAGAAAAATATAATGCTGATGAATATGTTCATATATTTGGATTTACAGATAAAATACCTGAATTAATGTCTATATCTGATTTAGTTGTAACAAAACCTGGCGGTCTTACTACATCAGAAAGCTTAGCCAGTAATTTACCAATGCTAATAATAAATCCTATTCCAGGCCAAGAAGAGGAAAATGCTGAATTTTTAGAATCAAAAGGAATTGGAGTTTGGTTAAGAAAAAATGATGATCCAATACAAATTATAGATGATTTATTAAATAATTCAGAAAAATTGAAACAAATGAAACAAAATACTTCTATTTTAGCAAAACCTAATTCTACAAAGAATATTTGTAATATTTTATTAAATATGTTATAATCTATGCATTCTAAAAATAGGAGGTATATATATGAATAAGATTATTGAACTAAATAATCTTTGTGGAATTGATGTTGGCTGTAGTAAAATTAAAATGAGTGCTTTTTATAACAATTCTTGCTATTATGACTCCGTACCATCTGGAGACAATATTACGCGGGAACAACTAATTGATGTAATTTCCAATTTTTATCAATCATTTAATTGTGATTTTGATGGACTTGGTATTGCATTTTCAGGTTGTACTCTTAACTCCAAAACTGTTTACCACTCACCTTTAAAATGTATGAATGGATTGAATGTTTCAGATTTTTCACATTTACATTGCAAAAAAGTTCGTTTTATTAATGATGCTAATGCAACTGCTCTTTCAGGAACATTAGAATATCCTGATTCAAAAGTTCTACTTGGTATAACAAGTGGTACTGGAATTGGTTTAGGTATTGTTATAAATGGTTCTCTTTTTTGTGGCTCAAATAAATTAGCAGGTGAAATTTATGGTAATCCAACTCTATTATTTAATGGAGAAATTACAAAAACAGGTAGAATTTGTTCTGGCTCAAAAATATTAAACAAGATTTATTATTCTAGGCAACCAAAAGATTTAGTATTAGAAGAATCTGCAAAATACTTAGGAATGGAATTAGTTTCTTTAATACATATTCTTAATCCTGATATAATATATCTTTCAGGAGAGGGCTTTACCTATTCAGATTTTATTTTTGAACTTAATAACTTTGTTTATAAACATGCTTATCCATGTTTTACACAAAATTTACGAATTGTTCTATCTAGTTTTTCTAAAAATTCAGGTTGTTTTGGAGCAATGAAATACTTACGTACCAACTAATCAAAAAGTCGAAAGATACTATCTTTCGACTTTTATAATTTTTTTAAAACTAAAGCTACTCCATCTTCTTCATTTGATTTAGTAATATAATTTGCTTCATTTTTTACACTTTGTAGTGCATTTTCCATTGCTACAGAATTTGCAGTCTGTTTAAACATTGATATATCGTTTTCACTATCTCCTATTGCTATTATCTCAGTATTTTTTATATTTAATAAATTGCATAGTTTATTTACCGCATAACCCTTTGATACTGTTTTTTCATTTATATCACAAAAATAATTGCTACTTGGTTTTAAATCAGGATTTTTTATTCTTCTTGATTCATTACTAACTTTTACTTCAGGTATTTCTTTTTCTAAAAATTTTTTTAGATTAATCATCTTTTCTAATTGTTCACTTCTTATTACACATTGAACAATATTATTATTTTTTATAATATTTTCTAATTCTTCATTACTTTTCACATATTCTTCCTCATCTGGGTAAAAAGAAATATTCATAGCTACTTTATCTTCATAATTAAAAATTATTCCAATTTGCATATTATAAGCATATTTTAATAATTTTGTAACAATTTCTTTTTTTATTGGATTACTATAAATCTCCTTTTTTTTATTAATATCATATATTGAGGCACCATTTGATGAAATTATATATGGGCTTGCATTTGCTTGTTTATTATAATTTATAGTATGTTTATAACATCTGCCTGAAGCTAATATTATTTCTATCCCCTTTTTTTGGCATCTTTCTATTTCTTTAATTGATTTATCGCTAATCTGCCTTTTTTCATTTAAAAGGGTTCCATCTAAATCTATAAATACTGCTTTAATCATAATTCCTCCTATTTTAAATACTGTTCTACAAAATTATTTTTTTCAAAATGTTTATCATTTTTTGCAATATCTAATAATTCATCAACCATATTTTTAGTTATTTTACCCTTTTTTTCATAAAATTTTTTTAAGGGTTTTTGTAAATCCATCATAACCTTGGTTGCTTCATTTACCTTTTGTTCCTCAAATAATTTATTCATTTTTTTTATTTGATTTTCATATATTTTTTTACCTATTTTTGTATCTTTAATTTGTTCTAGAGTATTTTCCTCTGTTATTTGGCTTAATTTAATATGTCTATTAGGAATTGATTTTCCTAATAGTTCTTCAAATTCATTATCTGTAATATCTTGTATATTACCATCATAATATTTTTTAGGATATTTTTTTTGTATTTTTTCGTCATTTGATTTTATTTCTATTTCAGTTTTTAATACTATATCTACACTTGATTTTCCAACTAAAATTCTATATTTACCAGATTCAACAGCCCATTTTTTCGTTTCCACATTATAATATTCAAATGTCTTTTTATCTAAAATAATGCAAATATCTTTTTCTTGATTAGGTTCTAGCTCAACCTTTTCAAATCCTTTAAGTTCCTTTTTTGGTTTAAAAATTTTAGGATTTATTTGACCAATATATATTTGTGCAATTTCTTTGCCTTTAACTTTCCCTATATTTTTTATCTTAAAATTTAAAATATAATTATCATCATTTTCTTGTACTCTTAAATCTGAATATTTAAAATCAGTATAACTTAGTCCATAACCAAAAGGATATATTAATTTTTTATTTGTTTTATCATAATATCTATATCCAATATAAATTCCTTCTTGATATTCAACTGTTAACTCTGTTCCTGGATAATTTTTATAACATGGTATATCTGATAATTTTTCTGGATAGCTTTCAGCTAATTTTCCACTTGGATTTGTTTTTCCTATTAGACAATTAACCATTGCTTTTCCACCAGCTTCTCCTCCAAGATATCCTGTTATTATTGCACTAACATTATCTTTCCATGGCATAGTTATAGGTGAACCATTTGACAAAACAACTATAACATTTGAATTAACTTTGCAAATTTCATGTATTAATTTGTTTTGATTTTCTGGTAAATCTAATGTCGTTCTATCCATTCCTTCTGATTCAGCATTTTCTGTAAGTCCAGCAAAGACAACTACTACATTATACTCTTTTGCAATTTTTATTGCTTCTTTTCTTAAATTATCGTCATTTTTGGATTCTACTCTCTCATACCCTTTTGCATATTCAAATTTTATATTATTTTCATGAAAATTATTTAATACATTTTCTAATTTGAAAACATTTATTGTTGAACTTCCTGCTCCTTGATATCTTGGTACTTTTGCCATATCACCTATAATTGCTATTTTTTCCTCTTTAAGTGGTAATATATCATTTTCATTTTTTAATAATACAATAGAATCCTCTGCAATTTTTAATGCAATATTATGATGTTCTTCTTTACTATAATCTTTTTCATTTTTATTTTTAGTTTTATATGCAACATCTATAATTCTATCTACTATTTCATTTAATTCCTCTTCTTTTATTTTTCCCTGTTTTGTAGCTTCTATTATTTCATCAATACCATTTCCTCTTCCTCCTGGCATTTCTAACTCATGACCTACTTTAATTCCTTCAACTCTATTATTTTCTCCACCCCAATCTGATATTACTATACCATCATAATTCCACTCTTTTCTTAAAATATCCATCAAATGTCTATTTTCTGAACAATATTGTCCATTTACTTTATTATATGCGCTCATTATTGAATATGGATTTGACTTTTTTATTATTATTTCAAAAGCTTTTAAATAGATTTCTCTTAATGTTCTTTCATCTATAACTGCATTTATTGTTCTTCTTCTATTTTCTTGATTATTAACTGCAAAATGTTTAACACATGCTCCAACATTTTCTGACTGAATTCCTTTTACATACTCTGCTCCTAAAATTCCAGTTAAATATGGGTCTTCAGAAAAATACTCAAAATTTCTTCCACATAATGGTGTCCTTTTCATATTTATTGCTGGTCCTAATACAATATTTACTTTTTCTGCTCTTGCTTCTTCTCCTAATGCTTTTCCATATAAATATGCTATTTTTCTATTCCAACTATTGCCAACTGTAGATAGTGAAGGAAAACAAATAGCTTTTTCACTTTTATTTATTCCTAAATTATCTGCTTTGCCATTTTGAATTCTAAGACCATGTGGACCATCAGATGTTTTTATTTGAGGAATATTATATTTTTCAAATCCTTTTGTATTCCAATAATCTGCACCAACACATATTTGTGCTTTTTCTTCTAATGTCATTTTATTTACTATTTGTTTATGTTTCATAATCACTACTCCTTATTTATGCAATTTTATCATACTTTATTTATTTATTCAATCTATTACTTGACTTATGTAGTTTTACATAATATAATGTATATGATTTGTTCATTTGTATTTTTAAAATTTTAATTAAAATTTATTTTTAAATGGAGGTATAAAAATGATGTTTTCAATTATTGTTCCTTGCTATAATGCACAAGAATATTTACGGAAATGTATCGAAAGTATTATGATTCAAACATATAAAGATTTTGAATTAATTGTAATTGATGATGGTTCAACTGATAATACTTCTAGTATTTTAGAAGAATATACAAAAATGTATTCTAATATGAAGGTTTATCATTTTGAAAATTCTGGTGTTTCACTCTCACGTAGAAGAGGAATTACCTTGTCAAGTGGTAAATATGTGATTTTTGTAGATTCAGATGACACTATTAATCCAAATCTTCTCTATGAGCTTTCTAAAACTATTAATAAATATGATTTTCCGGATATAATTCGGTATCAGACAAACCTTATAAATGATTTACCTGATAAAAATCATGAAAAATATAATTATAGAGAAAATTGTAATAAAGTATTTAGAGGTCTTGACATTCTTAAGCTTTGGACTCAACCAGAAAAAAAATATGCTGTTTTCTGGCTATTTGCTTTTAAGAAAAATATTTTTGCCAATATACTTTTTGCAACAGAATTAAGATGTTATGAAGATGTTGCACTTATTCCTATTTTAATTGCCATTTCTGGAAAGATTGTAACTATTGATTTTGTTGGTTATAACCATACATGTAATAACAATAATAGTTTAACTAATATTAAAACAATTGAAGCAGAACGCTCCAGAGCAATTGATTTTGTAGAAGCTTGCAAATATGCTATATTGAATTTTTGCAATCTCAGCAACATAACTTTTCTTGATAAAACATTTTTTATTGAAGATTATTTTAGACGTATTCAGGAAAAATATGAATCATTACCAGAAAATCTTAAAGTTGAATTAAAAGACTATTTTGACTTTTAACCTCAAAAAAACATCCTATAATAAGGATGTTTTTTTATATTTCTCTTCTTCCTTCTAAAGCTTTTGTTAAAGTAATTTCATCTGTATATTCTAAATCTCCACCAACAGGAATTCCATGAGCGATTCTAGTTACTTTAACACCTAAAGGCTTAATAAGTTTTGATAAGTACATGGCTGTTGCTTCTCCCTCTACTCTAGGATTTGTAGCTAAAATAACCTCTTTAACTTCTCCACTCATAAGTCTTGCAAGTAATTCTTTTATTTTTATATCATCAGGCCCTATTCCATTCATAGGAGAAATTGAACCATGTAATACATGATATACACCTTTAAATTCATGAGTTTTTTCCATTGCAATAATATCTCTTACATCTTCAACAACACATATTGTATCTTGATTTCTTTTTGGATTTCCACATATTATGCATGGATCTGTATCAGATATATTAAAACATTTACTACAATATTTTAAATTCTTTTTTGCATTAAGAATAGAAGAAACAAACTCATTAGTTTCTTCTTCTGAACAATTTAGCATATAAAAAGCTAATCTTGCAGCAGTTTTATGTCCTATACTTGGCAATCTTTCAAAACTTTCAATTAATTTTTCTATTGATGGTGAATATAATGACATAACTAAAACCCTAATCCTTTAAATTTACCAAATTCAGCATTTTGAGCTGAATCTACTTTTCTTAAAGCCTCATTAACACATGTTAAAATTAAATCTTCTAACATTTCTACATCATCTGGATCAACCGCTTCTGGTTTTATTTTAATTTCTTTAATTATTTTCTCTCCAGACACTTTTACATTAATTGCTCCTCCACCAGCAGAAGCATCAAACTCCTTAGTAGCTAATTCTGCTTGTGATTTTTCTATATCAGCTTGCATCTTTTTAGCTTCTTTCATTAGATTATTAATATTCATTCCTCCGAATCCTCCCATACCTCCTGGGAATCCACCTCTTTTAGCCATTTTTATCTCCTTTCCTGTCCATTTCTGGACACATCAAATATTTTTTAATCTACTATATTAAATGGTACATCAGCTTCATTTGCTAAATTTTGCAGATTTTGTTCAGCTGATAATTTTTGCATATTTTTATTTGGTACAATATATTTTATATGCATCTCTTTTCCATAAGCCATAGAAACTAATTTAGTTATTTCTCTTATATTATCCTGTTTTTCTAATATTGCTTTTCCAAATGAAGTTATTCCTTTTGGAAATTCTATTCCTACAGTCATATCATTTATCTCTTTTGCTTTTGTTGACATTAAATTTGTATATAAAACTATTTTTCCACTTTGCTTTAAATCATTTACAATTTGTGGCCAATATTCATCTGGATTTTTTGAAAATGTTTTTTTAGTTTCATTTATTTTTTTATTTACTTTTCTATCTTGTAAATTTATATTGTTTGATATTTGATTATTTGTAAATTGTACATTATTACTTTTTTGAACTGTATTATTTTGCTGTATATTTACAACATTCTCTACCTGTTTTGTTTGATTACATAAATTAATTATTCCTGCCTGCAACATTATAGTTTTTTGTGTAGACCATTTTATATCATTTTCTAATTCAGATAATTTGTAAATTAAATCTATTAATCTTTCCTTAGAAACCTCTTTTGAAATCTCTTCTATTTTTTTTAATTCCTCTTCATTATATAATTCTAATTTATTAGAAGATTTATATACTAATATATCTTTAACATATTTTATCATTTCCCAAAGTAAGTTAATTATATCTTTTCCCTCATTTAGTACAATATCTATATTTTCTAATGCTTTTATTTCATTATACTTAATAACATTTTCAGTTATATTTTGTATATATGTTAATTTGGGAATTCCGTACTAAATCTTTAATTTTATCTTCATCTATTTTATTTTCTCCATCTTGTACACATCTCTCTAAAATTGATAATGCATCTCTCATAGCCCCTTCTGCTAATACAGCAATTATTTTTAATGCCTCATGTGTAATTTCTATATCACTTTCTTTACAAACAATTTCTAATCTTTTTATTATATTTTCATTTGATAATCTTTTAAAGTCAAAGCGTTGACACCTTGAAAGAATTGTTGCAGGTAATTTTTGTGGCTCTGTTGTTGCTAAAATAAATTTAACATGTTCTGGTGGTTCTTCCAATGTTTTTAATAAAGCGTTAAAAGCTCCTGTTGATAACATATGAACTTCATCTATTATATATACCCTATATTTTGCTTTTGTTGGTAAAAAATTTACTTCTTCACGTATTGCTCGTATATCTTCTACACTATTATTTGATGCTGCATCCATTTCTACTATATCTGTTAATGAGCCATTTATAGATCCTTTACAAATCTCACATTCATTACATGGCTCTCCTTCTTTAGGGTTTAAACAATTAATTGCCCTTGCTAAAATCTTTGCAGCTGTAGTTTTTCCTGTTCCCCTTCCACCATTGAATAAATATGCATGTCCAACTCTTCCTGCAATTATTTGATTTTTCAATGTTTTAGTTATATGTTCCTGACCAACTATTTCTGAAAATGTTTTTGGTCTAAATTTTCTATAAAGAGCTGTGTACCCCATACTTTCACATCCTTTATACTATATAAAAAATGGCTGTCACTTAATCTCTGTATGGAAAGCACCCCACATAAAGATAAACTACTTATTGCTGCTTCCTTCCGGACCTGACAAGATTCATAGGTCTTTATTGAGATACCCTCCATACAAAAATCAAGCACATACCATCAGTATTATATAATGTTTTTCACATTTAATCAAGTAAATTTTCTAATTTTTCGTTCTTTTGAAAATTATATTTTTTAAATCAGTTATTTCTTGTGAACTATTTCCACTTTCAACTACACCCTTTATTGGTAAATCAACAGAAACATTTGCTTTATATTCTATACCAGATTCAATTGTTATAGTTAAATCAAATGTCAATTTTGCTTGTAAATCCTCCTCAGTTATCCCTGCTTTTTTTAATAATTCACTATGGTTTATTTCATCATCATTTGAAGAATATTCAGCAACATTACTGTTTGCATATCTAAATGCAACTATTCCTTCCTGATTTGAAATTTTTAATTTTTTTAAATTAGATTCTAAATCTCCTACATATTCTATTTGGTTAATCAAATTCTCTTCAGAATTTTTAAAGTTTCCTCCCTCATCTAAAATATTCGGTCTATAGAATTTAATTTCTCCAATCTCATTATTTTTTTCTACATTAATATTTTCAATTTTTATGGTTTTAATTGCTTCTTGACTTGTATAATTTTTATTTTTATTTATATATAAGTATATGTCATTATTTTGATTAATATCAAAATTCCATTTAGTTTCCTGTGTTTGCTTATCAATACCCTCACATGTACTAATTATGGTTATTTTACTTAATTCAAATGGCATATTTGTTTCGCCTTCTACATTGTATTTTAAAATAACTACTCCTGTTGTAAAAAAAATAATTGAAAATATTATAATTGCCATACTAATATGAAACACCCTATTTTGTGTTATATTTTTTATCTTATCAAACATATTTCCTCCTATGTTCATTTTATAACTAATGTATACTTTATTTTTTTGATTTTCTTAACTCTTTAAAAAAATCTTTTAATATTTTTTCGCAATCATCTTTCAATATTCCTTTTTCAACATCTACTTTATGATTAAATTGATAATCTTCAAATAAATTTAATACAGATCCAGCAGCCCCTGTTTTTTCATCTAAGGTTCCTATATATATTTTCTTTATTCTAGAATTTATTATGGCTCCAGCACACATTGAACATGGCTCAAGAGTTATATACATTTCACAATCTAGCAATCGCCAACTTTGAAGCTTTTTACTTGCTTTCTGAATTGCTAATATCTCTGCATGTTTTGTTGTATCTAATTTTGTTTCTTTTAAATTATGTGCTCTTGCAATTATTTTTCCATCTCTTACAATTATTGCACCAACTGGAACTTCTAATTTATCATAGGCTTTTTTCGCTTCTTTTAAAGCTTCTTTCATAAATTTTTCTTGATCTTTTTTCATTTTTTTCCTTTATATTTTATTCTATATTGGTGTACCCAGAGGGACTCGAACCCCCATCGTCCGCTTAGGAGGCGGGTGCTCTATCCTGCTGAGCTATGGGTACATATATTAAATATATTACTCCTTTTTTATTTTTTTGTCAATTACCGCTTGACAAACTCTGTTATAATATAAATGGTGATTAAAATGCAAAAAATATTAAGTCGTATGAGAAAAGCTATTGAAGAATATAAAATGATTGAAGAAGGAGATAAAATTGCAGTCTGTCTTTCTGGCGGTAAAGACTCTATAACAATGTTATATGGATTCAAGGCGTTACAAAGATTTTATCCTAAAAAATTTGATATAATTGCTATAAGTATAAATCCGGGATTTGAATTTTTTGATTGCAATTTATTGCAAAACATTTGTGATGATGTTGGTGTTCCTCTTTTTATTGAAAATAGTAATGCAAAAGAAATAGTTTTTGATATAAGAAAAGAAAAAAATCCATGCTCTTTATGTGCTAATTTACGTAGAGGTATAATCAATTCAGTCGCAATCAGAGAAGGCTGTAACAAAATTGCATTAGGACATAATCAAGATGATGTACTAGAAACTTTTTTATTAAATGTATTATATGCAGGAAATATTGGATTATTTGCACCTGTAAGTTATATGGACCGTTCTAAAATAACTTTAATTAGACCTTTAATTTATACAACTGAAAAAGATACAAGGGGATTTATTAGAAGGAATAATTTAACTGTCATGCCTAAAGTTTGTCCAATGGACGGAACATCTAAAAGAGAAGATATGAAAAATTTAATTATTGATTTAACAAAAAAAATTCCAAGAGTTCGTGCTAATTTATTTGGAGCAATTCAAAGACATTTTGAAGCATGGAACCCAAAAGGGAATTAGGGACGTTCTTTCTTTCCCCCTTTTAGGGATTAAGGGACACTCCTTGGTGATTTGCCAGGGTAGTGTTCCATTATTTTTTTATTTATGATTGATTGGAGTAAAAATTAGAAATTGTTAATTATTAGAATGAGGGATGTTCAGGACAAAATGTATTA
>CAMNPT010000024.1 GCA_946548575.1 uncultured Clostridium sp.
AAGGAGTGTCCCCTAATCCCTAAAAGAGGGAAAGAAAGAACGTCCCTTAATCCCTGAAAGGAGAAAAAATGGAAATTTTAATGGGAATTTTATCTGGAATTTTTAGTGGTGCAGGAATGGGAGGAGGAACAATATTAATTCTTCTTCTGACAATTGTAGAAGGAATTGATCAACATGTTGCACAAGGCGCAAATTTAATATTTTTTATTCCAACTTCATTAGTAGCGATTTTAGTAAATTATAAAAATAAAAATATTGATTTAAAATTAGCATTCTATATAAGCATCTTTGGTATAATAGGAGCAGTTATAGGTGCTAATATATCAACGAATATTAATGTAAATATTTTAAGAAAATATTTTGGTATTTTTTTATTTATTATTACAATTTATGAAATATATTCCATAATCAGAAAGTATAAAAAAGAGAAAATTAACAATAATAAGAAAAAAGAGAGGTGATTTTTATGAAGTTTATTAAAGGTGTTATGATTGGAGGTTTATTAACAACTGGATTAGTTATGATGTATACAGAAACTGGAGTTATGAATAAAAAGAACATTATGAAAAAAAGTAAAAAGATGGCTAAAAAGATGGGAATTATATAATGGATTAAAATTGTACTATCAAAAATACATTTATCTCATATAATATATTAAGCATCATATTGTTGCTTAAGAAAGGATGAGTTAAATGGAAATAATGGATAATAAAAAACCTCATTGCCCAATATTGGATGTTGATGGTGTTATTTCAGGAGGTAAACAATTTGATTTAGATATAACTTTACCAGAAGATAATAGAGATGTAATATATGGAGTTGTAAAAAATTGTTTTAAGGAACCAGTTGAGAATGCTGTTATCAAGTTAGTAGAGGTTGTATGTAAGGATGGTAAAGAAGAAAGATTGCCAATAGGACATACTTTTACTGATAAAGAGGGTGAATTTGTATTTGGTCCTTTATGTCCTAATAAAGAATATGCTATTCAAATATGGGTTAATGATACAAAGAAAATAAAAATATGTGCAAAATGTCATCATGAAGGTAAATGCTTAAAAGGAGAAAAAAATGATAAATGTGATTGTTTTATAAATGATAAAAAAGAACATGTAAATAAATGTAATAGAAGAGAAGAATATTTAGATGAAAAAGACTTTGAAGAAGTAGAATTATAAATTTAAAAAATCTAACTCAATTTGAGTTAGATTTTTTTTAAAATAAATTGAATAAAAAAATTATTATGATATAATAAATAAAGTAATAAATTGTAAGGAGGGAAGATAAAGTATATGGGAAAATTGAAGAGAATATTTGGAGAAATTGATTTGAATTGGAAAAAGTTAATAATATTTGCGATTATTGCAGGAGTTTATACAGCAGTTATGGCTATACTTCCTATAACGAATAATACATCTTTCGCAGATATAACAATTTCTTTTGAGGTATGGATTTTGTTTGGAATATTTATCATTATGAATAGTAAATCAGCAAAAGATTCAGCTTTAAAATGTTTTATATTCTTTTTAATTAGTCAGCCATTGGTATATCTTATTCAAGATGTAATTAATCATAGTAATTTATTTGTTACATATTATAGATATTGGTTTTATTGGACTTTATTAACTATACCGATGGGATTTATTGGATATTATATGAAAAAAGATAAATGGTGGGGGTTACTTATTTTAACGCCTATATTATTTTTATTAGGATTTCACTATAAATCTTTTTTAGGACAAACTATATATGGTTTTCCATACCACATATTAAGTACATTATTTTGTTTGGTAACATTATTATTATATCCAATTTGTATATTTAGTAATAAAAAAGTTAAAATTGTAGGAGTTATATTAAGTATTTTAATAATATTAATAATGACCATAATAACATTATTATATAAGACGGTTTATAATACAACTGTTTTAGTAAATGGAGGAAAAACAGGAGCAACTTTTGATGATAGTTATAATGTTTATTTAGATGATAGTAAATATGGTAATGTTTATATAGTATATAATGAGTCTTTAGAGGATTATGTTGTAAATGCAGAATTTCAAAAAACAGGTAAAACAAATTTAATACTTGAGGATTCAACAGGAAATAAAACTATATTTGAAATTGATATAAAAGATAGCAGTTATGATATAAATAAAAAATAACAATACCATTTTATGAAGAAATATTAAAGATATTTTATGGCGATAGATAATTACGAATATAATAATTATTAGGAGGTATAAAATGAAAAAAATGGATTTAACACTAGATGTTCAAAATTACAAATTAAATATTAGATCAGCTGGAATTATAATTCATAATGGTAAAATACTTGTACATAGAAATATAAATAGTGATCATTATGCTTTAGTTGGTGGAAGAGTTGAAATAGGAGAAGATTCAATAACAACCTTAAAAAGAGAAATACAAGAAGAAATGGGAAAAGACATTGAAATAACAGGATATATATCGACAATAGAAAATTTCTTTGAAATGAAAGGGGCAAAATATCATGAGATAATGTTTGTACATAAAGCAGATTTTTTAAATGAGGAAGATAAGAAAATAGAATATACTATAAAAAATATAGAAGGTAAAGATTATTTAAAATATGAATGGTTAGATATAAACAAAATAGATGAATATAAAATTGTTCCAAAAGCGATAAAACGTATACTAAAGGAAAGTGAACTTCCTGTACATAAAATAAATATTGATTCGTAATAAATAGAGAAACAAAACTGTATAAAAAGTTTAGCTTTCAACATATACATTGTGTAGGATTATTTTTTTTTGATATAATAACAATGAAAGTGAGGAGTATATGAAAAAACTAACATATATTTATTTAATAAGACATTCTGAACAATTAAAACTAGAAAACAAAATTGTAGAAAATGAAGATAATCAAATTAGTAACGAAAAAATAATATTATCAGTACAAGGAGAAAAGAAAGCAGAAGAGTTAAGTGAATTAAAGGAATTAAGTAATATAGATGTATTATGGTCTAGCAATTATGTTAGAGCAATATCTACTGCTAAATATATAGCAAAAAAGAATAATATTGAAATTAATATAGATGAAAGTTTTAATGAAAGAAAGTTGCGGAGATATAGATAAATTAAAAGAAATAGGAAAAGATAAAAAGAATAATTATGTAACAGAGCAATTATTAGATGAAAACCTAAAAAATGATAAAGGAGAGAGCAGATTAGAAGTAACTAAGAGAATGGAAGAAGCTTTTTATAGAGTTATTTCTGAAAATATAGGAAAAAGAATAGCAATTGTAAGTCATGGAGCTGCAATAAAATTTCTATTAATGAATTGGTGCAAATTAAATGATAATAATGAACTTGAATTTGATGGTAAAATAATAAACACCAATTCACCTGGAGTATTAAAACTTACATTTGAAGATAAAAATTTAATTCAATTAGTTCAAATAGTATAAATCAATAGTAGGAGGATAATAAAAAATCATGAAATATAAGTACATATTTTTTGATTGGGGATATACTTTAATTAGTAAATTTAGGAATGTTGATGACGAAATAAATATGATATTAGCGAAGTACAATTTAAAATGGAATGACATATTTAGAAATTGGAAAAATTATCAGGTATTAAATTCATTAGGAAAAGTAACAGAAAAAGAAACATATAAAGATTTAGCATTAATTTTAAACATATCTGAAGAAGATATAGAGAAAATTGATATGTTATTGTTAGAATCTCATATTTTAGATGAAGAAACAAAAAATACAATTATCAAATTATATGAAAAAGGATATTATTTAGGAATTATAAGCAACAATTCAATAAGGAATGTAGAATACATTTTAGAACGAGAAGATATAAAGAAATATTTTAAGAAAATAGTTATTTCAGAAGCGGTTAAAGAAAGAAAACCTAATTTAAAAGTATATATGAAAGCTTTTGAGGATATTCCAAAAGGAGAATACAATAATATTGCTTTTGTTAGTGATGAATTATTAGAAGATTTATTAGGTGTAAAAATATTAGGCGTAAAGACAATTTGGTATGAACAAGAGATAGAGAATAAATGGAAGAAAAAAGAAGAAGTTTTAATAGAGCCTGATTACAGAATAAAATCAATGAATGAATTGTTATATATTGTATAAAATACATTTTTTCACGAATTTATATATTTTTTTATATATGCATTATATTTTTATTTGGTGTTTTATAATTAAGAGTACTATGCATTTTAATAACAATAGATAAAAACTTGAAAATAAGAAATTAGAAGCTTAAAAAAGTATAAGGAGTATTTTTAATAATAATTATACCTATAAAAAGTTTAGCTAAGGCTAAGCTTTTTATTTTGTATAATTGCATTTTTTAAAAACTAAAAACATAGAATAAAAATAGTTTAGTATAGCAAGGAGGTAAAAAATGTTTTTAGTTTTCAACAAACAAAAAATATATACATATCTAGTTTCGATATTTACAGTTATAATACTATTTGGAGTAGCAACAATGTTAAATCAAAATCAAGCAGGAAGTGAAATATTAACATCATCAGTTAATTCAAAATTACTACCAATATATAATGTACAAACAGAGGAAAAAAAGATAGCATTTACAATGAACTGTGCATGGAATGATGATGATATAGATTCTATATTAGAAACATTGAAAAAAAACAATGTAAAAATAACATTTTTTGTTGTAGGAGATTGGTTAGACAAATATCCAGAAGCGGCTAAAAAAATGCATGATGAAGGTCATGAAATTGCAAGCCATAGTAATACACATCCACATGTGAATAATTTAAATTATGAAGAAAACGTGAAAGAAATAGAAGACAGTAACTTGAAAATTGAAAAAATTACAGGAAATAAAACAAATTTATATAGGGCACCTTATGGAGAATATAATGACACAGTAATAAAAGCAGCAACAGATAAAGGATATTATTGTATACAATGGAATTTGGACACATTAGATTACACAGGGCTTACGGGAAATCAAATGTGGGATAGATTAAAAGATAAAATAAAATCAGGAGATATAATATTAAGTCATAATGGTACAAAACATACAGCAGATAGTTTAGATTTATTAATTAAAAATATAAAGGAAAAAGGATTTGATATAGTAAAAGTATCTGATTTAATTTATAAAGATAATTATGAAATAAATAATAATGGGACACAAATAATAAAGTGAAATTTTGTATAGATATGGAAAATTTGGAAATAATATGATTATAAAAATTGCCACTTACTGTTGTGTTTGTTTGGCAAAATTGAGGAGATAAAAATGAATTTTATTGGAATAGTCTCAGATTCGAAATGTTTTGAAAATATAAAAAATAAAGTAAAGCATAAGGAGATTAAACTAATCCATATAAGTAAGAACTGTATTGGAAATATAAAAAACATAAAGTTTGAAATACTTATTATAAATGATGATTTAAAAAAATATGAACATGAATTAAGAACATTGGAATTTATTTGTTCAAATTCTAAATACATTCTGATTAATACAGATTTAAATACGAAATTAAGCTTAAATATAGAAAAACAAAGTACTATTATTACCTATGGTTTAAATCAAAAGGCTACAGTAACGGTTTCTAGTATTACCGAAGGAAGTGTATTAATTTATTTGCAGCGAAATATAAAAAATATAAAACAAAATACTATTGAAGTTGGAGAAGAATTAATAAAAATTTATGAAAATAATAATTTAAAAATATATGAGATTTTAATTATATATATGATTTATTTATTAAATGATTTACCCATAACAGTTAAAATGTTGGAAAAATCAAACTTTTTTGAAAAAAATTAACTTTTTATGTAGACAAAACCAAAAAAATGTTGTATAATATAGAAAGTAAGTTTAACGCACAGAAAGAAAAATATACAAAATATAAAAATAGGGAGGAAAAAAATTGAATACAAATTATTTAGAAAACAACTATTTAACATTAGTTGGAAAAGTAACAGGAGAAAAAAAATTCAGTCATGAAATTTATGGAGAAAGCTTCTACGTATTTAACCTAGAAATACCACGTTTAAGTGGAAATAGTGACATAATACCAATAACTGTATCTGAAAGATTAATAAAAGAAGAAACTTTACAAGAAGGAAAGAAACTTTTAGTAAAAGGACAATTTAGATCATACAACAGTTATGAAGAGGGTAAAAACAGATTAATACTTACAGTGTTTGCTAAAGACATAATAGAACTTGAAGAAAATGAAAATGAAGAAGAAAATGAAATGGTAAAAAAAGATATTATAACTAATGAAGTAGTATTAATTGGTTATATATGCAAAAAACCAATTTATAGACAAACACCATTTGGAAGAGAAATATCAGATATACTATTAGCAGTTAATAGAGCTTATAATAAATCAGACTATATACCATGTATAGCTTGGGGAAGAAATGCGAGATTTTGTCAAAACTTAGAAGTAGGAGTTCAAGTAAAAATAGTAGGTAGAGTTCAATCAAGAACTTATGAGAAAAAATATGAAGATGGAACAGTAGAAACAAGAGTAGCCTACGAAATTTCAGTTGGAAGTTTAGAAGTTATTGAAGAAGAGGATAACGATAAAGAAGTAGAAACAGAAAATCAACAAGCAGTATAGTTAAAATATATAATTTATATAAAAAGTTTCAAAAGTATAGTCTTTTGAAACTTTTTTTGATATAATTTAGACAATTAATTATGGAGAGGTGAAAAATGGAGAAAAAGAAAATAAGTACAAGTTTAAAATTCACAATATTAGCATTAGTTTTAATTGCAATTTTTTGTTTTGCATTAACACCAAAAACTTTACAAAATGATACATTTTATACAATAAAAATAGGAGAACATATTTCAAAAAATGGAATTAATATGAAAGATCCATTTTCATGGCATGAAGATTTAGCATATACATATCCACACTGGAGTTATGATGTAATTACATATTTTATTTATAATACATTTGGTATGACAGGAATATATGTAACAACATGTATTTTATCAATTATATTAGGAATTTCTGTTTATTTTGTAAATACTAAATTGGCAAAAAATCAAATTTTTTCTTTTATAATTACAATTGGAGTAATGTATTTATTAAAAAGCTACATAGCTGCAAGAGCACAATTATTTACTTTTATTTTATTTGTATGGACAATTTATTTTATAGAAAAGTTTTTAGATACTAAAAAAAGAAGATATGTGATAGGTTTAATTATAATACCATTCATAATTGCTAATTTTCATTTAGCTGTATTTCCATTTTATTTTGTTCTGTATTTACCATATATTGCAGAATATTTTATAGCGATTTTAGCAGAATTATTAATTTACAAAAAAATTAATATTCTTATTTTAAAACTAAAAATAAAAATAGCTAATAAGAATGGTAAAAAAGATGAAGTTAATAAATTAAAGGATAAATTAGAAAAATTAGATGAAAAAGTAGATAAGATTAAAGTAAAAAGAAGTAAAGAACTTCAAAATCCATATAAAATCAAAATAGTAAAAAGAGATAATGTAAAATGGCTTATATTAATTATGATCATATGTTTATTTACTGGTCTTTTAACACCATTAGGTACAACTCCTTATACATATTTGATAAAAACAATGCAAGGCAATACAACTCAAAATATAAATGAACATTTACCAATGACTTTAGCTAAAGATAACAATATAATGTGCACATTGATAATATTTTTGGCATTATTAATATTTACAAAGGTAAAGATAAGATTAAGTGACTTATTTATGTTAGGTGGTTTATGTTATTTAATGTTAGCAACAAAGAGACAGGTTACAATGTTTGCTCTTATTTGCTCAGTTATTTTAAATGGATTTTTAATGCAGGTCAGTGAAATATATTTTAAAAATGATATTAAAAAATTAAAAAAGGTGACACGTATAATTGGAATTGTAATGATATCAATATTTACAATCTATTTAAGTTATGATATAGGAAAAAATAAATTTGATGATTCATATATAGATGAATCACAATATCCTGTTAAAGCTTGTGATTATATTATAGAAAATATAGATTTAGGAAATTCAAGATTTTATAATGAATATAATTATGGAAGTTATATGATATTTAGAGGAATACCTGTTTTTATAGACTCAAGAGCAGATTTATATGCACCTGAATTTAGTGGAAAAAAAGATGATATATTTACAGATTTTATAGAAACATCTAATATTAGCAAATTTTATGGTGATACATTTGAAAAATATCAAATTACACATGTTATAACTTATAAAAATTCTAAAATGAATATGATTATAAAGAAAACAGAAGGCGATAAATATAAAGAATTATACAGTGATGATCATTTTATAATTTATGAAAGGAACAATAAATGAAAGAATTTTTAGTAAATAAAGAAGAGATTGGTAAAAGAATTGATAGTTATTTATCTCTGAAAATGAAAGATATTTCTAGAACAGCAATTCAAAGATTAATTGAAGAAGAAAAAGTACTTGTTAATGATAAAAAAATTAAAACATCATATAAGGTTCAAGAAGAAGACAAAATTGTTATTGAGGAAGAAAAACCAAAAGAAATTTCTTTAAAAGCACAAGATATACCAATAGAAATTATTTATGAAGATAATTACATTATAGTTGTAAATAAACCAAAGGGATTAGTGGTTCATCCTGCAAACGGAAATCCTGATGGAACTTTAGTAAATGCTATTATGGCAATTTGTAAAGATTCATTGTCTGGAATAGGTGGGGAAATTAGACCAGGTATTGTTCATAGATTAGACAAAGATACTTCAGGTATTTTAATTGTTGCTAAAAATGATAAAGCTCATATTAATTTAAGTGAGCAAATAAAAAATCATGAGGTTCAAAAAACATATATTGCTTTAGTTAGAGGTATTGTAAAAGAAAATGAAGCAACAATAAATATGCCAATTGGGAGAAGTACAAAAGACAGAAAAAAAATGGCAGTAACTAAAACAGGAAAAGATGCAATAACTCATTTTAAGGTATTAAAAAGATTTTTGAAACATAATGTTACTTTACTAGAAATAAAGATTGAGACTGGAAGAACACATCAAATTAGAGTGCATCTTTCTGAAATTGGGTATCCTGTAATAGGTGATGAGGTTTATTCTAGTGGAAAAAATGAATGGAATATTAAAGGACAGTGTTTGCATGCGAAAAGTTTAAAATTTACTCATCCAATTACAGGAAAAGAAATGTTTTTAGAAGCGGGATTACCAGAATATTTTGATAAAATTTTAAAAGATTTGGACAGAGAGGAAAAAATATAAAAAATGGAAGAAAGTATTAGACTTCAAAAATATCTAGCAAATAACGGAATTGCATCAAGAAGAAAATGTGAAGAATTAATTTTACAAGGAAAAATAAGTGTTAATGGCAAGGTGGTTACAGAGCTTGGAACTAAAGTAATGCCTGGAATTGATAAAGTGTTTTTTAGGAATAAAGAAATTATACCTGTTGAAGAATTTGTGTATATATTATTAAATAAACCAATTGGATATGTAACAACTGTGAAAGACCAATTTAATAGAGATTCTGTTATGGATTTGGTAAAAACAAATAAAAGACTAGTACCTGTGGGAAGATTAGATATGTATACATCAGGTGCTTTAATACTTACAAATGACGGTGATTTTGTATATAAAGTTACACACCCTAAACATGAAATTGAAAAAACATATACAGTAACAATTAAAGGAATTGTAACTATAGAAGAAGTAGAAAGATTAAGAAATGGAGTAGAAATAGATGGTTATATGACAAAACCTGCAAAAGTAAAAATTCTAAAAACAGATGAAGAAAAAAACAATTCAAGATTAGAAATTACAATTCATGAAGGAAAAAATAGGCAAATAAGAAAAATGTGTAATGCAATCAATCATAATGTTTTAGCACTACATAGAAGCAAAATTGCTGGAATCGGAGTTAAAGATATTCCACTTGGGAAATGGAGATATTTAACAGATAAAGAAGTAAACAAAATTTTAAAATAAATATTGAAAAATAATATATAAAAATATATAATAATTAAAGCAAAAGATAAAAGGAGAAAAACTAATGAATAAAGATAGATTTGCACCTGAAGGTTGGAATAATGAAATTACTAAAGTAAATAAAACAAATATATATAAATTTCTAGAAAATAAAGAGATATTACAAGGATTAGTAAGTGAATGTGATCAGAAATTCAATTTACATATCAATTTCGAAAATGGGTTAAATGGTACAATTCCAAGAGAAGAGGTAGAAGGAATCAATTTACAAGATAATGGTTTGCCAAAAATAAATTTATGTACAGGAAAGGTAAATAAGTTTGTTCAATTTAAAATAAAGAGTATTGATGAGCAAAATAATATTATTTTATCAAGAAAAGTAGTTCAACAAGATGCTTTAAATTGGGTAAAAAATGATTTGAAAGTTGGAGAAAAACTAGAAGGAATTGTAAAAAGCATAAAACCATATGGTGCATTTATAGAAATAGGTGGAGGAGTAGTAGGATTAGCACATATAGAAGACTTATCTGTAGCAAGAATAAAATCACCTTATGAAAGACTAAATATTGGACAAAGAGTAGAAGTTGTGGTAAAATCGATAAACAGAGATCAAGGAAAAATCATTTTATCTTATAAAGAGACATTAGGTTCTTGGGAAGATAATGTAAAAAAATTTTCACCTGGAATAAAAGTAAAAGGAAAAGTAAGAGAAACAGAAAAAAATAAAAATGGAATCTTTATAGAGCTAACTCCTAATTTGGTTGGAATGGCAGAATATGAAGAAGGTTTAGAATATGGACAAGATGTTGAAGTATATATAAAAAAAATTGATATTAGTAGAAAAAAAGTTAAATTGGTTATAGTTTAAAATATAAAGAAGTGTCTTAGAATGGGCATGAAGGAGGGAATAGGTATGGTTGAAGATAACCAAATCAAAGCAAAAATATCACCTTTTGCAATAAGGGAAGATGAGATTAAAACTTTTGATGGGAAAGATGGATATGTTTCCATGAATCAAATCGTACATAAGATAAATATAGGTCATATTAATGAGATTCACTTTGCAATTCTGGACTTAGTAAATGAATTTGAGTTTATTACTTCTAGACAAATATTTCAAATGCTACAAATAAAAGGAATTGATCCAAAATCTCAAGACAAATTAAATAATAAATTAGAACAACTTGTAAAATGTAAAATTTTAACAAGATATTATTTTACATCTAATGAAGGTAAAGGAATTTATAGAATATATTGCTTAGAGAAAATGGGAAAATATTTATTAAATTCAAAGGAAGTTGAATGTAAATGGCAACCTTCAGATAATACAAAACCAGTGTCAATGATTAAGAAAAGATTAGCAGGAAATCAAACTTTAATTGCATATTTAAGGAAGGTAAAGGCTTTTGAGAGTTATATAGTAAAACCTGCAATTACAGCAAAAACTGCAGGGAAAACTTTTAAATGTCATGGATCAGTAAAATTAACCAAAAATAGTAAATCAATTCAATTTGTATTTGAAGTTGTTAGAAGAGAAGAAGAATGGAAGAAAAAATTTGTAGATAGAATGAGATTATACAAAGATTTTTATGAGAATTTTGTTGCAGGAGATTCTGGATTTCAATCAATTCCTCAACTAATTTTAGTATGTGAAGATGAAAAACACATGGCAGAATGTTTGAAGGAAACTATAACTAATCAAGTTGAAATTCCTCAAATAAAGTTATATTTTACAACTGATTTAAGACAAAATGAAGAATCTTTAGAAAATACACTTGTTAATTTTAAATTGGTTGAAGGTAAATATAAAATGGAAAATGTTGAATTAAAATTACTTGGAATGTAAATAATAGTACACAAAGGAGGAAAATTAATGGAAAACGAGCAAAATGAACAAAAAGTAAAACAAATGATAGATAATTTAGTCGAAAGAGCAAAAATTGCATCAAGAGAATATATGGAATTAGACCAAGAAACAGTAGATAAAATAGTAAAAGCAATGTCTATGGCTGGATTGGAACATCACATGGAACTTGCAAAAATGGCTGTAGATGAAACAGGAAGAGGAATTTATGAAGATAAAATAACTAAGAATATGTTTGCAACAGAATATGTGTATCATAATATAAAATATCAAAAAACAGTAGGAATTGTTAGTAAAAATGAAGAAGAAGGATATGTAGAAATAGCTGAACCAATTGGTATAATTGCAGGTGTAACACCTGTTACAAATCCAACTTCTACAACTATGTTTAAATCATTGATTTCAGCAAAAACAAGAAATGTAATTATATTCGGATTTCATCCATCAGCACAAAACTGTAGTAGAAGAGCAGCAGAGGTATTAAGAGATGCAGCTGTAAAAGCTGGTGCACCAAAAGATTGTATATTATGGATAGAAGAGCCAAGTATTTTAGCTACTAGAACATTAATGAATCATCCTGGTGTTAATTTAATATTAGCAACAGGAGGAACAGGAATGGTAAAAAGTGCTTATTCGTGCGGAAAACCAGCACTTGGAGTTGGACCTGGAAATGTACCATGTTATATAGATAAAACAGCAAAATTAAAAACTTCAGTAAATGATGTTGTAATGTCAAAATCATTTGATAATGGAATGATATGTGCATCTGAACAAGCTGTTGTGGTTGATAAAGATATATATTTAGAGTTTGAAAAACTTATGAGAGAAGCAGGTTGCTATTTTGTAAGTGAAGATGAAAAAGAAAAATTAAAAAAGAGTATGTTTGAATATACAGAAGAATATGGTTTTAAATTAAAATCTCATATTCCTGGACAATCACCATTTATTATAGCTAGAAATGCAGGATTTACAGTGCCTGAAGATACAAAAGTTTTAATTGTATATGAAGAGGGTGTAGGAAGAGATTATCCATTTTCTAAAGAAAAATTAAGTCCTGTTTTAACTTATTACATTGTAGAAAATGAAGATGAGGGAATAAGAAAGTGTGAACAACTTTTAGAATTTGGTGGATTAGGACACTCTGCAGTTATTCACTCAGAAAATAAAGAAACAATACTTAAATTTTCAAAAACTATGAAAGCCGGTAGAATTATTGTAAATTCTCCATCAACACATGGAGCAATAGGAGATATTTATAATACAAATATACCATCATTAACTCTTGGATGTGGTTCATTTGGTGGAAATTCAACAACAGCAAATGTATCAACAGTCAACTTAATAAATATAAAAAGAACAAGTAAAAGGAGAGTTAATATGCAATGGTTTAAAGTGCCAGAAAAAATATATTTTGAAGCAGGCTCAATAGGGTATTTAGAAAAAATGCCAGATATAGAAAGAGCATTTATAGTAACAGATGAATCAATGTTGAAATTAGGTTATGTAGATAAAATATTATATCACTTAAGAAAAAGAGGTAAATATGTACACTCAGAAATTTTTTCTGATGTAGAATCAGATCCATCATTTGAAACAATAAAAAAAGGCGTTAGAGCAATGGAAAGTTTTAAGCCAGATGTTATTATAGCATTAGGTGGAGGAAGCCCAATTGATGCTGCAAAAGGAATGTGGTTATTTTATGAATATCCAGATGCAGATGTAGAGGGATTAAAACTTAAATTTATGGACATAAGAAAACGTACTTATAAATTTCCTAAGTTAGGAACAAAAGCGAAAATGGTGGCAATACCAACAACATCAGGAACAGGATCAGAAGTCACATCATTTGCAGTAATTTCAGATAAAGAAAAAAACAAAAAGTATCCACTTGCAGATTATGAATTAACACCAGATGTAGCAATTGTAGATCCAGATTTAGTAATGAGTTTACCACAAAAAATAACTGCAGATACAGGGATGGATGTGTTAACACATGCAATAGAAGCCTATGTATCAAATATGGCATCAGACTTTACAGATGGATTAGCAGAAAAAGCAGCAGAACTTATAGTAAAATATTTAGAAGTAGCTTATGATGATGGAAGTAACAAAGAAGCAAGAGAAAGAGTACACAATGCAAGTACAATAGCAGGAATGGCATTTACAAATGCTTTTTTAGGAATAAATCATTCTTTGGCTCACAAAATAGGAGCAGAATTTCATTTGGCACATGGAAGAATAAATGCAATTTTATTACCATATGTAATAAGATACAATAGTTCGAAACCAACAAAATTTGTATCATTTCCAAAATATGAATACTTTATAGCAGACAAAAAATATGCTGAACTAGCTAAAAAGATTGGATTAAAATCAGATACAGTGGAAGAAGGAATTAATAGTTTAATAGATCAAATAATAAAAATGAATGAACACATGCAAATACCAAAAACATTTAAAGAAGCAGGAATAGATGAACAGGAATTTCTAGCAAAAGTAGATATGTTAGCAGATCGAGCATTTGAAGATCAATGTACAACAGCAAATCCAAGATTACCATTAGTATCAGAACTAAAACAAATATTGTTAGATAGTTATTACGGGGATTAGGGGACGTTCTTTTTTTCCCTGTTTTAGGGATTAGGGGACACTCCTAATCCCTTTTTCAAATTTTGCTTTACAAAATTCTTAAAATGCAATATAATAACAGTTAATTAGTATTCAACCAAAAGGACCGTCCCCGTTGGTTTTCAACCAAAAGGACCGTCCCCGTTGGTTGAAGATTGGAGATTACCATGGAGAATAATAAAATATATGAAGCAACTGAATTTAATAATATAAAAGAGATGGTTTATAATATGGCTGAGAAGTTTAATGAAAGTACAGCTTTTATTATAAAACACAAGGAGAAGGATCAAATTAATTATGAAAATGTTAGTTATACAAGGCTGTTAGGAGATATAAATAAGCTTGGTACAGCTTTTTTTGATATGGGTTTAAAGGGAAAAAGAGTTGCTGTTATTGGAAGAAATAGATATGAATGGATTTTGACACATTTAACTAATTTGTTAGGAGGCATTGTTTCTGTTCCTCTTGATAAAGATTTACAACTTGAAGAACTTGAGAGTTCAATTGCTAGAAGTAAAGCAGATGTAATTGTTTTTGATGAAAAAATCTTAGATAAAATTGAGGAGATAAAAGAAAGAAAAAATACTACTCTTGTTGATTTTATTTGTATGAGTAAGATTGATAAATATAAAAATATAAAAGACTTAATAAAAATAGGAGAAAATTTAATAGAAAAAGGCGAGAAGGATTACATAGATTTTGAAATAGATAATAATAAAATGAATATTTTATTATTTACATCTGGTACAACTGCAATGTCTAAGGCTGTTATGTTATCACATAGAAATATTGCATCAAATGTATATGCTCTTCAATGTGTAGAGGATATAAGACCAACAGATACAAATATTGCATTTTTACCATTTCATCACATATTTGGTTCAACTTGTATAATTTGGACTTTAGCTTGTGGATTGAAAAATGTATTTCCAGATGGACTAAGATATATTAAACAAAATTTAAATGAATATAAAGTTACAATATTTGTTGGAGTACCACTTTTAGTTGAAAGCATTTATAAAACAATAATGAAAGAGGTTGAAAAACAAGGTAAAACAAAAGTAATAAAAACAGCTATAAAAGTTAGTAATTTCTTGTTAAAATTTCATATTGATATTAGAAGAAGATTGTTTAAACAAATTTTAGATGCACTAGGCGGAGAACTTAGATTTGTTGTATCTGGTGGTGCACCTGCTGATCCAGAAATTTCAAAAGGCTTTAATGATTTAGGAATAAAAACAGTTCAAGGGTATGGATTAAGTGAAACATCTCCAGTAATAGCAGGAGAAGATGAAAATCATCTGAAAGCTGGAACAGTAGGAATTCCAATGATTAATGATACAATTGAAATAGTAGATAAAGATGAAAATGGAGTGGGAGAAATTAGAGTTAAAGGTCCTAATGTAATGCTTGGATATTATGAGATGCCAGAATTAACAAAAGAAGTTCTTAAAGATGGATGGTTTTACACAGGAGACCTAGGCTTTTTTGATGAAGATGGAATGCTACATGTTACAGGAAGAAATAAAAGTTTAATAGTTTTAAAAAATGGTAAAAAAGTATTTCCAGAAGAAGTTGAAATGCTAGTAAACAGGTTGGATTTAGTAAATGAATGCATAGTTTTTGGGATGCCAAATAAAGATGATAAAAATGATGTAAAATTATCAGTAAAAGTAGTTTTTGATGAACAAACAATTAAAGAAAAATATGAAGATAAAACAGATAAAGAAATATATGACATACTTTGGAATCAAATAAAAGAATTAAATACAAAATTTCCAAGATACAAACATATTACAAATTTAATTGTCTCACATGAAGAATTAATAAAAACTACAACTAAAAAAGTGAAAAGGCAAGAAGAAATTAAAAAAATTATGGAGGGATAAATGAATAGAACAAAACGAAGAATTTTTAATACTGCAATAAAACTGTTTTCAGAAAAAGGATATGAAAACACAAGCATTGAAGAAATAACGGCAGTTGCAGGAGTTGCAAAAGGTTCTTTATATTATCACTTTCCAACAAAAGAAGATGTTTTTGATTTTTTGGTAGACAATGCAGCAAAACTTTTAAGTAATAGTATAGAAATAAAGTGTAGAAATTGCAATAATGCACTAGAAAAATTGCAAGCAATTATGATGGTTCAAATAAAAAGTATTATACGTTATGAAGATTTTCTTGTAGTAGTTTTGAATCACATATTAGGAGAAACACCTAGAAGTAAGAGGTGCCAAAAAGAGCTATATAACTACATTGAAAAAATAGAAGATATAATAAAAGAGGGAATAGAAGAAGGAATATTCTATGAAGGAGACCCTGAAGCTTTAGCATCTGGTATATTTGGAGTTACTTTTTCAAGCTTGCTATATAGGCTAAAAAAAGACAGAAAAGTAGATGCACAGCAAATTTATGATGGATACATAAAAACCGTAATAAGAGGAATAACAAAAAACTGACCACCTGGTATAATGACTTTTTCTTTATAAAATGATATAAATATAATATCATAAGTAAAGGAAAGTGAAAATATGAAAAATAATAATTATTTTAACCCAACAGAATTTAAGGATATAAAAGAAATAATTTACAATTCTGCTTATAAATTTAATGAAAAGACGGCATTTGTAATAAAGCATAAACAAGGAAAAGAAATTAATTATGAGAATATATCGTATAGGAGATTATTAGAAGATATAAACAGGCTTGGTACAGCTTTTTTTGATATGGGACTAAAAGGAAAGCGAATTGCTATTATCGGAAAGAATAGATATGAGTGGGTTTTAGCACATTTAGCAAATTTGCTTGGAGGAATAGTTTCTGTTCCACTAGATAAAGATTTGCAAATAGATGAACTTGAAAATTCTTTAATTAGAAGTAAAGTAGACGCAATAGTTTTTGATGAAAAGCTTTTAGAGAGAATTGAGATAATTAAAGAAAAAAATAATACAAATATAAAAGAATTTATTTGCATGAGTGAATTAGAAGGATATAAAAATGTTAGAGGATTAGAAGAAAAAGGTAAAGAGTTGATTCAAAAAGGAAATAAAGAATATATAGATTTTGAAATTGATGAAAACATAATGAATATTTTATTATTTACATCTGGAACTACATCAAAGTCAAAAGCTGTTATGTTGTCTCAAAGAAATGTAGCCTCAAATGTATATGCACTCCAATGTGTAGAAGATATAAGAGATACAGATACTAATATTGCATTTTTACCATTTCACCATATTTTTGGTTCTACATGTTTATTACTAATGATTGCATGTGGAGTAAAAACAGTATTTCCAGATGGATTAAGATATATAAAAGAAAATTTGAAAGAATATAAAGTTACTGTTTTTGTTGGTGTACCTGTTTTAACAGAAGCTATGTATAAAGCAATTATGAAGGAAGTTGAAAAACAAGGAAAAACAAAATTGATAGAAACAGCTACAAAAATTAGTAATTTCCTTTTAAAATTACATATAGATATAAGAAGAAAATTATTTAAACAAGTTTTAGAAGCTTTAGGAGGAGAATTAAGACTTGTAATTTCAGGAGGGGCACCATCTGATCCAGTTTCTTTAAAAGGATTTAACAGTTTGGGAGTTACAACTCTACAAGGATATGGACTTAGTGAAACAGCACCTGTAATTGCAGCTGAGACATATAAAGTAAGAAGAACAGGTTCTGTTGGAATTCCAATGATTAATGATGAAATTGAAGTTGTAAATAAAGATGAAGATGGAATAGGAGAAATAAGGGTAAAAGGACCAAATGTAATGTTAGGATATTATGAAATGCCTGAACTTACAAATGAGGTATTAAAAGATGGATGGTTCTACACTGGAGATTTAGGATATTTTGATAAAGATGGAGTTTTGTTTTTAACTGGAAGAAGTAAAAATATGATTGTATTAAAAAATGGAAAAAAAGTATTTCCTGAAGAAGCAGAAATGATTATAAATAGGTTAGATTTGGTAAGTGAAAGTATGGTTTATGGAATGCCTTGCAAAGATGATGAAAATGATGTGAAATTATCTGTGAAAGTTGTATATGATAAAGAAACAATAGAAGAAAAATATAAAGATAAAACAAGAGAAGAACTAGACAAAATATTATGGGAACAAATAAAAGAAATAAATACAACATTTCCTAGATATAAACATATTCAAAATTTAATTACAACTGATGAAGAATTAATAAAGACAACAACTAAAAAAGTAAAAAGACAAGAGGAAATGAAAAAATTAAATGTAATAAAATAGAAATATGAGGAATTAATGGATAAATCAAAAAGACTGGTACACAATTATGTGTACCAGTTTTGTTTTATAAATTTTCAATTTCTTTTTTAGTTAATCCAGTGATTTCAGATATATCTTGAAGTGGTATGTTTTTTAATTTCATTTTTTTAGCCATTTCAATTTTGTTTTGCTCAATGCCGTTTTTCATGACCTGCTTCAAATCCTTTATCATATCCAGCACATTCAATAGCCTTTTGATCCATTATGTATTTTTGCCTTAATTCAGCTAAATATCTTTCTTTTTCGTCTTTGCTAATTTTTTCTAAAACTTCTCTAGCTTTTTTTATTTCTTTATTTTCCATTTTTAACTTCACCTCTGGATTATTTATAAATTGAAGCCAAGCATTTAATTTCTTATTTTTCTCTTCATAGCCTAAGTTTCTAGCTTTTTGTGCTTCAATTATATAAAACTCTAACGAATCTGTCAATATTAATTCAGAAATTTCTTCTTCTCTAATGTTCCATTTTGTTATGTATTTTTGAATATTCTTTAAAGTTTTTATATTATAATCTGTTATTAATATCACTATTGATTTTTCAAGTTTATCATAATCAGTTCCTTCTTTGATGCTACTAGTATACATTTTACTCCAATAAAATAATAATCTTTTTTCAATATTTTTGTGGTCTACTACTTGCATCTCCACATTACAATTAATATTATTATTTAATTTGGCTTTTATATCAAGTATTCCAACTTTATCATCAAACAAATCTTTTTCTGTTATTGGATTACAGTCTAAAGTAATATCATCTATTTTTTCTTTAATAATAGCAGATAATAAACCTTTGGTAATTTCTTCATTACCAATATGACCAAAAATTCTTTTAAATACATAATCAATTTTAGGGTCTAATAAATTATTCACCTCCTGTTCTTTATTAATATTGTTTTGTTTTGAATTTGCTACCATAAGCAGCCCTCCTTGAGATAAATTTAAACTGCAAAGTAGATAAATAAAATAATTGAAATAATAAAATATTATTTAAAATTAATTATTATTAAAAATTGGATATTATAAGATTTTAATAAATAAGATCAAAATTATAGATAAAATATTTTCGAAATTGCATCTACTAAGCTGTTCATGAAAATAGTTTACCATAAAATGGAAAGAATTGTCAAGGTAATATTATAATTTTCAATAAAGACAACAACCAAAAAAGTAAAAAGACAAGAGGAAATGAAAAAATTAAATGTAATAAATATGTGCACCAGTTTTGTTTTATAAATTTTCAATTTCTTCTTTAGTTAATCCAGTGATTTCTATTATATCTTTAATAGGAATATTTTTATTTTTCATTTTTTTAGCAATTTCAATTTTTCCTGTTTTTAAGCCCTTATCATACCCAGCATCTTCAATTGCTTTCTGATCCATAATATACTTTTCTCTTAATTCTGCTAAATATCTTTCTTTTTTGTCTTTGCTAATTTTTTCTAAAACTTCTCTAGCTTGTTTAATTTCTTTATTTTCCATTTTTAACTTCACCTCTGGATTATTTATAAATTGAAGCCAAGAATGTAATGAACTGTTATCTTGCATATTTTCTTTAACTTTATTTGCCTCTATTATATAAAGTTCTAGAACATCTGTCAAGATAATTTTTGGATTTTCTTCCTCACGTATGTTCCATTTTGTTATGTATTTTTCAATACTTTCTAAAGATTTTAAATTATAATCTGATATTAAAATTACAATTGATTTTTCTAGTTTTTCATAATCCATTCCTTCTTTAATACTACTAGTATACATCTTACTCCAATAAAATAAAAGCCTTTTTCAATGTTCTTTTTATCAACTATTTGCATTTCTATGTTGCAATTAATATTATTATTTAATTTAGCTTTAATATCTAATATACCAACTTTGTCATCTAGTAAATCTTTTTCTGTTATTGGATTACAATCTATAGTAATGTTTTCTATAGGTTGTTTGATTATTGCAGTAATTAGTCCTTTTGTAATTTCTTCATTGCCAGTATGACCAAAAATTCTTTTAAATACATAGTCTATTTTTGGATTTAATAAATTTTTCACCTCTGTAACTTTTAAATTTTTTTCTGATGTTTTTGGATTTTTAACCATAAAAACTCCTCCTTAAGAAATAAATTTAAACTGCAAAGTAGATAAATAAAAATAATTGAAATAATAAAATATTATTTTAAATTAATTATTATTAAAAATTGGATATTATAAGATTTTAATAAATAAGATCAAAATTATAGATAAAATTTTTTCAAAATTGCATCTACTAAGCTGTTTATGAAATAAGTTTACCATAAAATGGAAAGAATTGTCAAGGTAATATTATAATTTTCAATCATTCATTTCGTTCAAAAAGAACTTGTAAATTATTAGAATGATCCTCTTTCAGGTTCAAAATGTATTATAATATTTTGCATGTAATTACGAATGCGACTGAAAAAGCTTTAGAAGTTGTTATATTAGAAAATGAGGGATGTTCACGGCACTTGAGGTACGAAAGGGTCTGAGTGAGAGAGGCTCGTTTTCTAATATAACAACTTCTTAGCGTATGAAGGGAGCCGAGTAATGAAATAAAAAATAATATAATACAATTTGAACCTAAACATCCTCATTCTAATAATCAACAATTTCTAATTTTTACTCCAATCAATCATAAATAAAAAATCATGGAACACCGCCACTAGCAGAATAATCAAGGAATGTCCCTTAATCCCTAAAAGAGGGAAAGAAAGAACGTCCCTAAATCCCTAATTTTTTAAAAAACATCTTGCAAAACAGGATGTTTTTATTTATAATATTAATATAAATTATTAGCTATTTTAAAAATAGTAGTACATTGAAAACAAAATATCTTTATTTAGCAGATAGTATAATAATTACAAGAAAATGTATACTATTTTTGAAGTAGATTAATATTAATAGTAAAAGTAAAAATACAAAATATAAGGTTTTAAAAAAGAGATTTTAAGAAACAAAAGAATAGAAAGGAGAAATTTTGATGAAACAAAATTTTATGAAAAGATTAA
>CAMNPT010000025.1 GCA_946548575.1 uncultured Clostridium sp.
TACCTCTATTATCTTTTTTCAAATTTACCACCTTTTTCCTTTCTTCATCATTTGTCTTTATTTTGCATTTAAAGTATATCAATTTTCAATTTTTTTTGCAACACATTTTGTGATATTTTTGTTAGGGATTTGGGGACGTTCTTTTCTTCCCTCTTTTAGGGATTAAGGGACATTCCTTAGTTATTTTGCCAGGGGGTGGTGTTTCATGATTTTTATTTATGATTGATTGGAGTAAAAATTAGAAATTGTTGATTATTAGAATGAGGAACATTCAGGACAAAATGTATTATATTATTTTGCATGTAATTACGAATGCGACTGGAAAAGCTTTAGAAGTTGTTATATTAGAAAATGAGGAATGTTCACGGCACTTGAGGGTACGAAAGGGTCTGAGTGAAAGCGGCCCATTTTCTAATATAACAACTTCTTAGCGTATGAAGGGAGCCGAGTAATGAAATAAAAAATAATATAAAACATTTTGAACCTGAAAGAAGCGTATTCTAATAATTTATAATTTCTTTTTGAACGAAATAAACGGTTAAAGAAAAAAATAATGGAACACTTCCTTGTAAATAACCAAGGAGTGTCCCCATATCCCTAAAAGAGGGAAAAAAAGAACGTCCCTAAATCCCAAAAGGCAGCTCCAATATGGAACTGCCTTCGGCTGTTAAAATTTTTCATAAACTAATACATTATTATCTTTGCACCACTCTCTAAATCCTAATCGTTCTCTTGCTCTGAAATTTTCCCGTGAATATTCATTATACTCCCATTGCTTGTAGGTCTTAAACTTGTATAACTTTACAAAGTCTTCATACTTACAAGACTGCCGCATATTACTGTCGTAAATATATCCATTCCTTAAAATAACGGCATGAGCATAAAATTTGTGTCCCTCTTCAAAAGGTTCCTCTACTGCTCCCCATATAAGTATAGAATCTTTTATAATCCTGGCAATTTCTAGAGAATAGAAGTAACAATAATGATCACATTCATCACATAATAAGTCATTATATAACCTAATGTCGTGTTCTTTTATTTCTTTCCATTCTTTTTTGCCCAAGGCCTTTCCATTTGTACTTATATGCTTTCTGATAAAATTTTCTATATGAATTGTCGTTATTTGTTCAGGAGTTTTCCGTCCTAAAATATTAAACTTTTCTTGTCTCTTTAGTTCTCTAATTTCCAAGATAAGTATGAATAATCCAATAATAATAAAAACTAATCCATAAGTTCTTGGTTTTATAAAGATTATCAAGATAATTCCAATCACATTAAAGATGATTGTACTAATAAACCATCGCAATGAAATCAATGTATATAGTCCACAACTCCACTTATACAACTTATAAAATAGTTCTATTTCATCAGTGTGAACCTCGTTATAGTAGTAATGCCGCATTAAAAATTTTAACATAGTTTTTCCCTCCTAAATAATTATTTTTGGATTTTTATATAAATTGCACTTGGCAAAAATAATATATCATTTTTATTATACTACGATTTACATAATTTTGCAAATTTTGTGTTTTTTTGATTTTACAATAACATTTATCCCCGTTTGAACAAAATGTCTAAACGGGGATTTTTTTTCTAAAGAACAGCATCTAATAATTGATTCTTATCTGTTAATCCAACAAATTGTTTTGATACTTCTCCATTTTTTATAACTAAAATTGTTGGTATACTCATTACATTATATTGTGATGCTAAATCTGGATTTTCATCTACATTTACTTTACCAATCTTTATTTCATTTTGTTCTTCAGCAATAGAATCAATTATTGGTGATTGCATTTTACATGGTCCACACCAATCAGCATAAAAATCTACTATTACTGGTTTATCAGATTTTATAACCTCTTCTTCAAAATTTTCGTTTGTTATCTTTAAAACACTCATTTTTTTACCTCCTTAATATAGCTTACAGCTGTAAGCCCTGCTTTTGCTCCTTCATAAGCTGCTTTATTAACTTGAAGTAATCCTCCAGTTAGGTTTCCACAAGCATATAGTCCTTTAATGTTTGTTTCCATATTCTCATTTACAATCAAATTATCATTATTAGAAAGAACTCCAATTTTTTTTGCAAAATCTATCCCACCTGCAATTCCTTGTGCAATAAATATTCCATCAACATCTATTGTTTTTCCATCTTCAAACTCAATTTGTTCAGCTCTTTCTTCTCCTCTTATTTCTTTTATTTTTTGAGTGATTACTTCATATTCATCAGTATTTGGAGCATCTAACCCATTGCTTAAAATTTTAACATTATTTGCAATGTTTTTCAAGTCATTTGCTTCACTTACAGCGAATTCTCCATTTCCTATAACAACTACATTTTTATTTCTATAGAAAAAGCCATCACATATAGCACAATAACTTATTCCTTTTCCTTCAAATTCGTTTATTCCTTTTATATTTGGTTTTACTCTTTTATTACCAGTAGCAATTATTACAGATATTGATTCATACTTTTCATCAGATGTTTTCACCTTAAACATATTGTTTTCAGTTATTTCAATATCTATAACTTCTTTTTCTATAACATTTACACCTAATTCTTTTGCTTGTTTTATTCCATTTTCATATAACTCTGAACCTTCTATTCCACCAACAAATCCATAAAAATTATCAATTTTGTGTGCTTTTTCTAATTCAGATTTACCACAATATAAAACAAGTACATTCAAATTAGACCTTTTTAAATATAAACTTGCTGAAATTCCTGCTGGTCCTGCTCCTATTACTATTGCATCATACATTATTAATATTCCTTTCTAATATTATTTATTAATATTTTCTAAAATTTTATAAAGAATTTTATATAAATCTATTGCCTCATTTTCATTTAAATTTATACATTTACCTACTTCTTGTGGTAGTGATTTCATCTTTTCTTTTAAATTTTTGCCTTTTGTTGTTATTTTTAAGCTTAAATTTCTTTCATCTTCTTTTGATCTATTTCTTGTTATATATCCTTTGCTTTCAAGTTTTTTCATAACTGGTGTTAATGTTCCAGAGTCTAAATGTAAATGTCTGCCTAACTCTTTTACATTTATTTCATTTTTATCCCACATAACCATCATTGCTATATATTGTGTGTATGTTAAATCATATTTATCCAAAAATGGTTTATATTTTTTTATTATTTCTCTTGAACAAACATAAAGTGGAAAACAAAGTTGACTTTCTAATTTTAACTCATCTTGTTCTTGCATCTTTTTCTCCTATAATATTTCTTTTATTTTTTGGTCAATATCTTCAGGCTTAACTGTTGGTGCATATCTTTCAACTACATTACCTGTTTTATCTACTAAAAATTTAGTAAAGTTCCATTTTATTTTACTATTTAGCATTCCTTTTTGTTGCTCCTTTAAAAATGTGTATAAAGGTATTTCGTTTTCTCCATTAACATCAACTTTTGCAAATTGTGGAAAAGATACATTATATTTTAATGTACAAAATTCATGTATTTCGTCATCACTTCCTGGAGCTTGATTTCCAAATTGATTACAAGGAAAATCTAAAATTACAAAACCTTGGTCTTTGTATTTTTTATATAAATTCTCTAACCCTTCATATTGAGGTGTAAATCCACATCCAGTTGCTGTATTAACAATTAAAAGTGTTTTTCCTTCATATTGTTTAAGACTGATTTCCTCTCCTTTTTGATTTTTTACTGTGAAATCATAAATACCGCTCATAATAATCTCTCCTTTTTATTTATTATTTTTGTTTGTGCACAATTTAATTGTATACAAATTGTATTATATATTATTTTACTTGTCAATATTTTCTTTATTTATTTTTTCCAAAAATATAGACATTATTCGATTAATATTGTATAATAGAAGATGTAAATTTGTAAATGAAAGAGAGTTAATTATAATGTCAAGTAATAAAGATTCTTATAATTATCAAAATAGAAACCTATCTGAAGTTTTCAGAGAATTACAGGAAATAAAAAACAACCCTGATGCACAACAAACATATATGAGACAAGCAGATGAGCAACATACAGTAGAAGTTAAACAGAAAAAAAATGTGAATTATTCTACTGTTAAATCTCAACCAAATTATAAAACTAGAGATTTAAAACTTTCTCATATTATTACAGGTTGTGGCATTATTGTTGTTTCTTTTGCTTTGCTATTTCCAAAAGATTTAGCTTTTAATCAAAGTTATGCTAAACCTGAAGAAATAGAACAGGTATCAGAATATGAGCTTAATAGACATAGACTAAACATGCAAAATATAATTTCTGAAAATGCTGATATGGATAGAGTTAAAGAACAAATTGTAGAAGAAAGAGATGTAGAGTTTGAAACTCAATTTACAGATACACCTTCTTTACCAAAAGGAGAAGAAGTTGTAACACAAGAAGGTGTTCTTGGTAAAGATAAAATTACTGCAATTAGAACTTATGAAAATGGAACTTTTGTTGAAGAAATTATCCTTTCTAAAGAAAAGGTACAAGATCCAACTCCTAAATTAGTTAATTTAGGTACTTCTGAATTTTTGGCTAAACACAAAGTTCATATTGGTGATACAATGTATTTTGTAGATACATCTAAAATTAAAGAAACAGTTGATCCTGCTTCAGCTGATGTTGCTGAAGTAAAGAAAAGTATAGATGTTAAATTATTAGAATTACCAAATGAAGATTATGCAAAAATATCTTTTGATGGTGTCGAAGGTTTTGTAAAAACTTCTAACCTAACATCTGCTACATCAACACCAAGCATTATTGAGAAAAATAGAATTCAAAGAATTTTACTAAAAGTTAATATAAATATGGATTTAAATAAGCCAAGTGGTTTAACTTTAAATGATTATAAAAAAATATTCACTGGATTATCTAATGATACAAACAAAATATTTGAAAATAATTACCAAGCATTTTATAATATTGAGAAAAAATATAATATTAATGGTATTTTCATAGCATCTATTGCTATACATGAAAGTGGATGGGGAACTTCACAGATTGCTAAAGATAAGAAAAATTTATTTGGATATGGTTCTTATGATAGCACACCTTATGAATCATCATTTGAATTTGCAGATTATTCTGAAGGAATAGAAACTGTTGCAAAATCATTAACAAAATATTACCTAAATCCAGTTGGTACTATAATTGCAGGTGGTGAGGTTGCAGAAGGTACATATTATAATAGTCCAACTCTAATAGGTGTAAATACTAGATATGCAAGTGATTCAGAGTGGCACAATAAAGTTTATAAATATATGGAACTACTATACAATAGATTATAAAAATACAGTTCTTCTAGAGAGGAGATAAGATGAAAAAATTTAATTTTAAAATAAAAAATGTAAAATTGGCATTTGTAATATTAGTAATTTTAGCACTTATTTTATTGGTACTTTATTATGTATTTATACTTTCATCTAATTTTTCGAAAAAAAGATTTGCTAATGATATGATACATATTTCTGATGAAAATGAAAATTCAGTTTTTAGTATACAAAAAATTTCATTATTTAGTAGTGCAAATGCAATTGATAATTCAGAAGATCGCTCTTTAAAAAATATGAGTATTTGTCAATATTCAGACTTATCTATTTATATAGATAATAGTGGCACTAGTTCTGAATTGACAAATGAAAATACTGTAAAAGAATTGTATATTGATAATATTGTAATGTCTTCAAAACTTGATAAAGGTACTAAAATTTTAAATTATAAAAATCCTCTTAGTTTTGGAAAATATAAAGATATTGAATCACCTAGTGATAAAATTAGCTTTAATGTAATTAATACAAATCAACAAAATGAAAATAATGATTATGATAAGCCAACTTTTTATACTGATTGTTCAAACCCAATAACTTTAGGATATTTAAATAAAGATATATTAACAAATTATTCTGTTTCTGATAATAGTAAAACTGTTTCATTTAATGGAAAAGTTTTAAAGGAAGCAAATATTAGTTTAGATGATATTAATTATACTTTAAAATTTACAATACATATAATTAATAATTTAAATGAACATTTCTCATATAATATGTCACTTGATGTTGATTTAGGAGAAAATATTTTTACAAATGGATATATTTATTCAGGAAAAACTTTTACAGGTGATGAATATAGATTTTTCAAAAACTGAAAAATTGAAGGATTGGCCTTTCCCTCCTAGCAGGAATTAGGGAAACATTCCTTACCAATAATGGACACTACTCCTTTGGGAGCATGTGTCCTTATTTTTTTTCTTTAATCGTTCATTTCGTTCAAAAATAACTTGTAAATTATTAGAATGTGCCGCTTTCATGTTCAAAATTAATATATTTATTATTTGCAATTACCATTCCGAATGTGACTAGAGTAAGGTTAGAAATTCAAAATTATTTTATGGAAAATGTTCGCGCTTGACGTGAAAGGGTGCCATAAAATAATTTTAGAATTTCTTAGCTTATGTCAGGAACCGAGGAATGAAATAAAAAATAATAAATATATTAATTTTGCCCTGAACATCCCTCATTCTAATAATTAACAATTTATAATTTTCACTCGATTCAATCATAAAGAAAAAAAATAAGGACACATGCTCCTAAAAGAGTAGTGCCCATTATTGGTAAGGAATGTTTCCCTAATTCCTGCTAGGATGGAAAGGTTAATCCTTCAATTTTTCAGTTTTTACTTCTATTTTTTGTTCTAGTAATTCTGGATGATTTAGATATTTGCACAATATTTTAAATGATGATGCAAAATAATATCCATCACATATTCTTTCATCACCTACAAATCTAAAAGTTATACATCTTTCTTTTCTAATTTCATCATCAACAAAAATATATGATTTTTTCTTTTTGCCCATTGCAAAAAACATACTTGTTGTTCCAAAATTATATAAATGATGATATATAGAATCAATTCCAATTGAACCAACATTTGTAATAAATGCACTTGTGTGAAATGGACTTAAATCTATTAAAGATTTAGGCAAATATCCTTTTTTATCTAAGTGTTTTATAATTTTTATTGCAAATTTGATAACTGGAACTGGTATTTTAGATAGTAAATTTGCAAACTTATCTGTATCATTTTGATTTTCTACATTTTTGTTTTCTTTAATAATTGCATCTAATTTTTCCTTAACTTCTAATATACTTTCATCACCTTTAAAAGGTATTTTTAAAGTAGTTTCTTCTCCCTCATCAGATTTAGATTTTTTTATTGCAATTGATAAAACTATTTCATTACGAGCATAAATTCTCCCATTTATAACAAATCTATTTAACTGTGGTCTTAATGCTATTGTTCTAACAACTGCAGCAAAAACTATATCCATATATGATATTTTTATTCCGTCTTGTAGCTTTTTTTCTATATATTCTTCCATACCTTTTATCATTATTTCCTCTTTAAAAAATACCTGCGCATCTGACCTTTCTGTCATAATGCTAGGTATTAGTTTAAAAATTGGTGATAAATTTTTTAATTCTTTTCCATCTTTTCTTTTCCCAAACATAACATCCTCTTTTTGTGATTTTTGGAGGCGACTATCGGAGTCGAACCGATCATCAGAGTTTTGCAGACTCGTGCCTTACCGCTTGGCTAAGTCGCCACATATAAAATTGGAGCGGGAAACGGGGCTCAAACCCGCGACCTCTGCCTTGGCAAGGCAGCGCTCTATCAACTGAGCTATTCCCGCATTTTTTTGCCTACCTTAAATTATATGCTTAAGCAATATAAATGATACCAAAAATACGCCAAGTTGTCAAGTACTATGGCGTATTTTTTGGTTTATCCCAAGAAATATAATCACAACTTTTAGGGTTATTTTCACATATATAATATTTTCTTTTTCTTTTTGATTTTCTTACCTGTACTGTTCCCCCACATTTTGGGCATGGTACATCAATTGTTTCTATTATTGGTTTTGCATTTTTACACTCAGGATAACCTGGACATGCAAGAAATTTTCCATATTTTCCATATTTATATACCATCATTCGTCCACATTTATCACAAGGTACATCTGATACTTCTTCTACAAGTTCAACATGTTCTAATTCCTTTTCTACTTTATCTAGTTCTTCTTTAAAAGGTCCATAAAATTCTCTTATCATTTTTTTCCATTGTTCTTTGCCTTCAGCTATTTCATCAAAATCACTTTCAATTTTAGCTGTAAATTCAACATTTATAACATCAACAAAATTTTCTGTTAATAATTTGTTTACAATTTTACCAAGTTCTGTAGGAATTAGTTGTCTTTGTTCTTTTTCTATATATCTTCTATCTAAAATTGTTGTAATTGTTGGTGAATATGTACTTGGTCTACCTATTCCCTTTTCCTCTAAAGCCTTTACTAAACTTGCTTCTGTATATCTTGGTGGTGGTTCAGTAAAGCTTTGTTTTGGATCTAATTTTTCAAGTTTTAATTCTTGTTGTTCATTTAGTTCAGGAAGCATTTTATCTTCCTCTTCTTTTGCGCTTTGATCTGTTCCTTCTACATACAAAGTCATAAATCCTTTAAATTTAATGCTTTGGCCATTTGCCCTAAAAATATAATTATTTGCATTTATTGAAACTTGCATTGTATTATAAATTGCTGCTGACATTTGACTTGCCATAAACCTATTATATATTAATTTATATAATTTATATTGATCTTTATTTAAAGAATCTTTAATTGATTCTGGAGTTAAATCACTATATGTTGGCCTTATACCTTCATGCGCATCTTGAGAATCTTTTGATTGCTTATAATATCTATTTTCATAATATTCTTCACCATAAGTAGCTATTATATGCTCTTTTGCTGCAGCTCTTGCCTCTTCTGAGATTCTCGTTGAATCTGTTCTCATATATGTAATTAAACCTACTGTTCCTCTATCTTCTATTTTTATACCTTCATATAATCCTTGTGCAATACCCATAGTTTTCTTTAATGTAAAACCTAATTTCCTTGATGCTTCTTGTTGCATTGTACTTGTTGTAAATGGTGGTGCTGGATTTTTTCTCTTTTCTCCTCTTTTTACTTCATCTACTATATATTTTGCATCTTTTATATCTGTTAAAATGTTGTTAACTTCTTCTTGATTATGAATTTCTATTTTTTTACCATCTTTACCGTAAAATTTAGCTTCAAATTGTTTTTTTGTTTCTTTATCACTTAAATTTGCATAAATATTCCAATATTCTTCTGGTATGAATTTTTCAATTTCTTCTTCTCTATCTACAATCAGTTTAACTGCTACTGATTGAACACGTCCAGCTGATAACCCTCTTCTAACTTTTTTCCATAACAACGGACTTATTTTATAACCTACTATTCTATCTAACACACGTCTAGCTTGTTGTGCATCTACTAAATTTACATCAATATCTCTAGGTTCCTCAATTGCTTTTTTTACAGCTTTTTTAGTTATTTCATTAAATGTTACTCTAGTTATTTTTTCACTTTCATCTTGTAAAATTGTAGCTAAATGCCATGCAATAGCTTCACCTTCACGGTCAGGGTCAGTTGCTATATAAATCTTTTTAGCTTGCTTTGCTTCTTTTTTTAATGATTTTATTAAATCTCCTTTTCCTCTTATATTAATATATTCTGGTTCAAAATCTTTATCTATATCTACACCTAATTTAGATTTAGGTAGATCCCTTATATGTCCCATTGATGCTACTACTTTTGTACTTCCACCTAAAAATTTTTTAATTGTATTTGCTTTAGCTGGTGATTCCACTATTATTAATTTATCTGCCATAGTATCCTCCTTTACAGTTATACCTTGTTATTCTAGCTTAATTTTTCTTAATTTGCAAGCTTTTTATAGAATTTATTCTAAATATTATGAGAAAATAGGTTTTTTCAAAAAGTCACAAATAACGTCCTGTACAGCTATTGGCGTAACTTCATTTTCTTTTAGAATATTTAATATTTTCTCTACCTTTTGTTCACTATTTGATAAATATCTTAATGTCTTATCTTCAGTTTTTGTTTCATTTTCTATATATTCTGTTTTTATAATTTTTATTCCATATTTTGCGTTTTCATTTTTTATGAATTCATCTTCATTTATTATTTTGTAATATTCTAACTTGATTGGATAATTTATTTCAGCCTCCTTTAACTTTTCCTTTTCAATAAAAATACTACCGAAAAATGTATTCATTCTTTTTTCTCCTTTCTTTAGTATAACGCAAATTCTATAATACTATTTTTTATCGCTTTTTGCAAGCATTTTTCATCGCAAAAACTCTCATTTTTCGGCATTTTTCTAATATAAAAAACAATAGTGAATATCACTACTGTTTTTTATATTGTTTTATCATTTAATTGTTCACAATATTTATAATTATCTTTAATTGCTTGATTTCTAAGAACCATATATAATTCAGCAAAAGTTGCAGATTTGTATGGATTAGCATATAAAATATTTACTAAGCCAAATGTAAATACAGATGCTAAATTCCATAATATAAATGATAAATCTAATACAAATGTCCTCCACTTGTTGGTTTTCATCATTTGCTTAGATAATTTAAATGCTTCTTTTATTTTTATTTTTGGATTCTCAGCTAATATATAAGGTATCATTTTATATTCATATGTTTTTATTACTCCACCTATAATTGTCAAATACCATAAAAAATTAAATATATTTCTTAAAAACATTATTAGAGCTACATTCAACCAATTAGAATTTCTAAAAACCTCTCCCATTTCGCCTATTTTTGTACTATTATCTTTTCTAGCTTTTAAGAAATATCTTTTTCCTCCTACAATAAGTGGATCTGCAACAAAAACTGTAAATGCAAAGGTTAAAAAAGCTGTAATAGAGAAACCAATTCCAAATCCTATTTGGTTTATATTAAAAGATTGTATTGCATCCCATATCTTAAATACATATTTCTGCGTTTTTGTCAAATTATTTAAATTTGATTCTATAGCTTGTGCTACTTTTAATTGTGTATCATTTAAATTATTCAGATTTTCTTCTATCTTCTTTTCTATAATTTCCACTTTTTGTTTTTCTTCTTCTATTTTTTGTTCATCTGATGTTTTATTATTAGTTATTTTCTCATTATGTAATACATAAAGTGGATCTACAGTATCTTCTCCTTGTAGTACACCAATAATTGATGTTCCAAATTCTCCTGTTAAAAAAGCAATTATAAAACAAACAACAATTGCTGTCCAATAGTTTTTCCTAACTACATCTCTTGCCTTTAACTTTAATTCTTTTCTCTTCCACATATTTTTCTCCTAATAATAAATCTTATTTAATTATAAACTAAATACTAAACTTAGGCAAGAAAAAAATTATTTTTTTCCTTGTAATTTTCTTTTTTGAACTTTATATGCCATTTTACTTATGAATTTTGTAGGTAACATCTTAGCTCCAATTCTAACTAATTTTATATCTATTCCAGGAATTATATAAAATTTTCCTTGTTCTAATTTTTTTATAGCATAATCTGCAACCATTTGACTATTTGCCTCTCTTGCATGAAATTCTACATTAGCTACTCTATTAAAATTTGTATCTACTGGTCCTGGACATAAAATACTAATTTGAACTTTTGATTTTTCTTTTCTTAATTCCTCTCTAATTCCTTCAGATAATTTTACAACATAATTTTTTGTAGCATAATATGTTGACATTAATGGCCCTGGCATAAAACCTGCTATTGATGCAACATTTAATATTTTACCACTATTTTTCTTTTTCATATCAATTAAATATAGTTTTGTTAAAATATGATATGCAACTATATTTGTATTTATCATCTTTAATTCTTTTTCTAAATCTGTTTTTGTAAAATCACCACAATCTCCAAAACCAGCATTATTTATTAAAATATCAACATTTTGCACTCTTTTATATAACTCTTTACAATTCTCTTCAATACTTAAATCTAAACTAATTATTTCTATATTACTTCTGTTTTTATCTAACTCATCTTTAACTTGTTTTAGTTTTTCTTCATCTCTTCCCACTAAAACCAAATCATTTTCATGTTTACTTAAATTTCTGGCCATATCTCTTCCTATTCCAGAAGAAGCACCTGTTATTAATATTTTCAATACCCTATCTCCTATTTTTTACTAAACTTATTTAAAAAGATTCCTACACTATGCACTATTTTTGTTGAATTTTCATTTGCAATATTTTTTCCTATAGCTTTACCCCCAACAGTTAAAGCTGCAACAGCTGCACTTAAAATAAATTGAATTGATATCCCCAATTGTTCATATATTTTCAATGCTATTAGAGCACTTATTGCACCACTTAAAACCCCAGCAATATCTCCTATAACATCAGCACATATATTAGCAACCCTTGGTGCATTTTTAATTAATTTAAGCGAGTCTTTAGAACCCTCAACCTTTTTGCTAGCTTTCGCATGAAATTCTTGTTCATTTGCCACAGTAACTGCAACACCTATAATGTCAAATATTATTCCAATTCCAATTACAAGAATTAAAATTAAAATAGCTGGAATTAAACTTAAATTAGATACCCCATTTGTTGATATGTATGAAAATAACATAGATAACAAAAAGGTTAAAAGAAACACCTCTATAAACCATTTGATTTCTGAATGTTCAGTTTTTCCTTTTTTCATTTTTTCTCCAATCTTCCAACCAACAGGGACGGTCCTTTTGGTTGAAGGTTTTTCAACCAAAAGGTCCGTCCCCGCCGGTTGAAAATAAAAATAATGGTCAAAGTCTAAGTAAATTTTACAGTTTAGGTCTAGTTGAATTTCTCTTTTCTTCGCTTGGCATTACTGCCTTAGCCGTTTCCGTTTAAGAAGAAAATCCATTTATAAAAACAGAAACCAGATTGCCACTTAAATCTGTACCTTAATCCTTAGACTTCTATGCTTCTTTTATTTGAAGCAAACATTCTAGAAGTTTTCCTTAACATACAATTTTGATCTTTACTAGTCTTTTTTGCAAATGCAATTTCATAATCTAAAATTAAAATTATTTTGGCCAAAAAATTCTAATTCTATTAATAATTAATCCCAATACATTCACTCAAGACAGGCTACACTATGCGTTTTGTGTCTTGGCACTCAACATAGGTTTTACTTAAAATTATATTTTAAGCCTCCGCGAAACCAGGGTTAAGAATATGTATGCCACTACATAACCCCCTAACTTCTTTACTCCCCGAATACACACAAAACTGGCATTTCGCGCATAAACAAGAAACTTCAACGATGTGCCCTTTAGTGGATTTTTAGCCCCACCCTCGTAAAGTTTGTATGACTAGAATAATGCACCATCGATATATATTATACCATTTTAAATTTATTATTACAAGTTTTTAAAAATGATTTTCTTGGATTAATCTAAACTTTTTTCTTTTAAATATCCCATTCGGAATTTTGTTATTTTCTATTGGATTACAAATACTATCATATTTGTGTTACTTATTTTAAAAAAAGAGAAGTAGATTTAATTTATCTACTTCTCCTAGGCATCGTCCGAAGACTTCTGCCGCTTGTGTAATATGTTTATTCCTCCTTTATTATTTTATAATAATCATCTAAAAACCATCTAAGCCATTCAAAAACTTGTCCATCCTCTAACATCTTTTTAAATTCTTCAATAGTTACATATTTAGCATTTATAACTTCTCCATCATTAAATTTTATACTTTCTATGGCAATTTCTTTATTTATAATGTATATATCTCTTATTGTTTTTTCACCCTTTACTGTTTTTAGTAATTTTAATTCTTTATCTTCAATTTCTATTCCAATTTCTTCTCTTAATTCTCTTTTTACCCCTTGAATACTATTCTCTCCTGATTTTACAAGTCCAGATGTTGCCTCCCACATCCCTCCATACTTCTTTTCTAATTTTCTTTGAGTCAATAATATCTCTTTTTTGGTATTAATAATCCAACATTGAACAGCTAATACAAATTCATTTTTTTCAATTACAACTTCTTCTTTTCTTTCTATTATTTTTCCTGTTTTAATTTTGTTTTCATCATAAATATCTAATTTCTCACACATTATTATAGCTCCTTCTTCATTTTTTGCACCATAATTCCATTCTTCATTCTCCAATTAATTGATAACTTTTTTCAAAAAATCTTTCTTTATCATTTGTTATTTTAGCTAATTCATCTAAATATTTTTCATATTCACCTTTTCCAAAATATATCTTTTGTACTGCATATCCTCCTTTTCCAAACTTTTTTATTAAATGTTGTCTTGCATCTTCAATCACTTCATTTTCAGTAAGGTCAGGAAAATGCTTTCTATGATATGAAATTGCCCTTTTTATGGAGTTATCTACATCCGTATTTCTATCAGCAGAAGAAACAATTTTTCCATATACAGTTCTTGGTTCACTATCAGATGAAGCTCTATGATCTTCTACTGCTTCTTTCATAATTTTTATTTGTTCATCATTAAAAAACTTTTTTAATTCTTGGTCTTCTTCTAATATTTTTGCAGAAACTATTTCATGATGTTTAGCATCAATATGATGACCTATATCATGATAAGAGGCTATAACATATACCATTTCATAATTAATATCATTGACTTCTTCTGCAAATTTTAAGCTTCTCTCCGTCACATATTTTATATGTTCTACTCCATGTCCATTTTCATTTAAATTATATTCTGGCAGTACTTTATTTTCAATATATTCTTTTAGTTCTTTCCTTATATTACACATTTTCTTTTCTCCTTATATTGTAATAATATTTCTAAAAAGATTTTAGCATATTTATAGTATTTTATCAATTAATTTTATGTAATTTTCCTAGTTTGTATTATTTACTGGACTTTTATGCAATTTTGTTGTAAACTAGATATAGTGTAAGTTTATTTTGAAAAAGGAGGATAAATATGGAAAAAATAGCAATAATATCTGATATTCATGGAAATATTACAGCCTTAGATGCTGTTTTAGATGACATTAAAAATCGTGGAATAAAAAAGATTTTTTGTCTTGGAGATTATGTTGTTAAATGTCTTCATCCAGATTTAGTAATTGATAGATTACGTGAAGTTTGTGATGTTATGCTAATAGGTAATTGTGATTATACAATTTGTAAACCTGAGGCAAAAAATAAAAACTTTTTATCAAGAAATATAATAGGTGAAGAAAGAGCAAATTATATTTTTAATTTACCAATTTCTTATGATTTTTATATGAGTGGTCATTTAATAAGACTTTTTCATGCATCACCATTTAGCTTAGATTATATCTATAATCCTATGTTTTCTAACAAAGGAACAAGATATGAAGGTACAGAGATAAAAAATCCTGAAGAGTTATTTAAAAATACTGAGTTCATTGGAAAAACAGAAAATGATCCCGAACCTGATATTGTTGGCTATGGTCATATACACACTCCTTTTATTGTTAGATATAAAAATAAAACTTTGTTTAATACCGGAAGTGTTGGTGCTTCTGTTGAAATGTTAAATTCTGATATTGATGATCCAAGTAACAAATTTTCAACTCTTGCATCTTACATGATTGTAGAAGGATACTATGATTCTAAGGAATTAAATTCAATTTCTTTTAATTTAGTTAGAGTTCCTTACAATATTGAAAAAGAAATTGAAACCATAAAAGCTTCTAACATTGCAAATAAAGAAATGCATATCAGAAGTTTAAAAGGAGCTCTTCCTACAATATATAATTTTGGGAGCGAAAAATAAAATGAATAATAAATTAACCAAAGCAAAATTAATATTAAAAAAATATAATCAAGAACATCTCTTAAATCTTTACAATGAGCTTTCAGAAGAACAAAAAGAAATATTATTAAATCAAATTTTAAGAATTAATTTTGAAAAAATAATAAATTTATATAATGAATCTAAAAAACCTGATTCATTAGAATATGAAGTTTCTCCAATTCCACATATTGAAAAAAGTGGTTTAACAGAAGAACAAATTAAATTTTACACTAACATTGGAGAAACTTTTATAAAAAACAACCAAGTTGCTGTTGTTACAATGGCTGGAGGGCAAGGTTCAAGGCTAGGATATAAGGGTCCAAAAGGTACTTATCTTCTTGATTTAAAGCCTATAAAAAAATCCCTTTTTCAAATAATGGCTGAAGATATCATTAGAATTAATTCAAAATATAATATTACTATTTCATGGTATATAATGACAAGTGATGATAATGATGAATCAACCCAAGATTTCTTTGAAAACAATAATTTTTTTGGATATCCTAAAGATAAAATAAAATTCTTTAAACAAAGTAAATTGCCTTTGATAGATATAGAAGGCAACTTAATTTTACAAGAACCTTACTTAATAAAAGAAGCTTCAAATGGTAATGGAAATGTATTTAATTCAATGTGCAAGTCTAATATTATTGAGGATCTTAAACAAAATAATATACAATGGATTTCTTTTGGTGGAATTGACAATATTCTACTTAAAAATATAGATCCTTTATTTATAGGATTAGCTGCTGACAAAAATTATCAAATAGCTTCAAAATCAATATTTAAAAAGCAACCCTTAGAAAAGACAGCAGTATATTGCAAAAAAAATGGAAAACCTGCAATTTTAGATTATGATAAAATCGATTTAGCTTTATCAGAAAGCAAATTTGAAAATACAAACATATATCAATATAGAGAAGCCAATATGTTATCACATTTGATGAGCATTGAGGCTGTTGAAAAAATGAAAGATATTAAATTACCATATCATCGTGCTTTTAAGAAAAACGCTTTTGTAAATTTTGAAGGTGTTAAACAGGTTCCAGACAAACCAAATACTTTTAAATTTGAAAACTTTATATTTGATGCTTTTTATTATTTTGATGATATGTTACTTTTAAGAGTTGATGAAAACGAAGAATTTGCCCCTATTAAAGATTTTACAAGTATATACAATCCAGATACTGCAATAGAAAAATATGAAAATTATTTTAAAAATGAGGTAATAAAATGAACTATCATGATTTAACTTTAAGGGAAAAAATTGGTCAAATGGTTATGGTTGGCTTAAAAGGTAATCATATAAATAAAAGAATTGAAAAACTAATAACCAAATATAAAATTGGTGGAATTTTGTTATTCAGAAAAAATTTTGATACATATGACCAAATGATAAATTTAGTAAATGAATTAAAAGAGCTTAATAAAAATAATAAAGTTCCGTTATTTATTGCCATTGATCAAGAAGGTGGACGAGTTAATAGATTTCCTTCTGAAATAAAAAGATTCCCATCAGCTAACAAACTTGCTTCACTAAATAATATAGAAACTGTTATTAAATCAACACAAATAACTGCAAATCTTTTAAAAAATTCTGGTTTTAATATGAATTTTGCACCAGTTTTAGATATAAAAAGATTTGATAATTCACATGCTATTGGAGATAGATGTTATGCAGATACTAAGGAAAAAGTTTCAGAATACGGAATTGCTGTTATGAAAGAATTCCAAAAAAACAATATTTTATCTGTTATAAAACATTTTCCTGGACATGGTGCTACAACTACTGATTCACATTTCTTTTTACCAATAATTAAATCAAATATGGAAAAACTAGAAAATGAAGATGTATACCCATTTTTACAAGCAATAAAAAATGATGCAGATGCACTATTAATAAGCCATTTATTAATAAAACATGAAACTGGATTTTTCCCTGCATCTTTATCAAGAAAATTTATTATTAAATATTTAAGAAAAAAATACAGATATAATGGATTAATTATTACAGATGACTTAAAAATGCGTTCAATAAGACTTTTATATGGTCCTACATTAGCTGTAAAAAAAGCATTTAAAGCTGGAAATGATATAGTATTATTTAGATTTAACAGTATATATGAAAAAATGGCTTTAAACAAAATATTCAGATTAGCCAAACATGGAAAAATTAAAGAATCTCATATTAATAAAAGCACTAATAGAATTTTAAAAATAAAAGAAAAGTACAATATTTCAGATAAACATTTAGCACAAAAAATTGACTTAGACATAATTAATAATCAAATTGATGAAATAAAAGCATCTTTAATGTGATTAATTTTAAAATGACTATTTAACAAAAATACTTCAATTACATCAAATCTAATTGGGGTATTTTTTATTTTATTTTTGTATTCATAATATTTAGCTGTTTTTAATATACGATTTTGTTTTTCTTCTAGAACCGCTTCACTTGGCATTCCATATTTTAGACTAGAACGTAATTTTATCTCAAAAAAAACCAATTCATTTTTAGTTCTATCACAAGCTATTATATCAATCTCTCCCTGTTTACATCTAAAATTTCTATCTATAATATGATAATTATTTTCTTCTAGATATTTACATGCTACATTCTCACCTATTTTTCCCTTTTGTTTCTTAAACACATTTATAACCTCCTGCCACTTTTTCTATATTCCCCTCTATTTCTAACATAAGTAATATATTATTTATTTCATTAATACTTTTATTTGACTTCGCATAAATATCTGTAACGGTATTTGCTCCATTAAAAATTATTTTATAAATTTCTCTTTGATCTTTATTTTTTATATTTATTAAATTACATTCTACCTCTTTTTCAACCTTTTTATTCAGATTTTTATACTCCAAAAAATCAAACTCTTCTATAATTTCTTTTGTTGAACATACCAAAGTTGCACCATTTTTTATTAATCTATTTGTACCTACTCCATACTTATTTCCTATTTCATGTGGTAAAACAAAAACTTTTCTTTTTTGTTCTTTAGCTAATTTAGCTGTAACACTTGTTCCGCTTCTATAGGCTGCCTCTACAACCAATATTCCCAGTGCAATTCCGACTAACAATTCTATTTCTCTCTAAAAAGAAATCTGAACTAGCAAATGTATCTGGCAAATATTCACTAACAACTAAACCATTTTTATTAATTATTTCTTCAAATAATTCAATATTCTCCTTAGGAAATATATTGTTAAAACCACACCCTAAAACTGCAATTGTTTCGCCACCTCTTTTTAATGCCCCTATATGTGCAGAAGTATCTATTCCAACAGCCATCCCACTAGCAACAACAATATTTTGTTCCACTAATTCTCTAGCAAATTTTTCTGCTAGCATCTTCCCATTTTCTGTTGCATTTCTAGAACCTACTATTGATATAATATTTTTATTTAACAATTCCACATTTCCCTCTAAATACAATTGTTTTGGTGGATTATTTATACTTTTCAATTTTTCAGGATATATTTCATCATCTAATGTTATTTTTAACGTACCAATTCCCTCCTAATTTTTCCAATATTTACGATCCAAACTTCTATATTGAATTGCCTCTGCTAAATGATTTACTTTTATATTTTCACTATTTTCTAAATCAGCAATTGTTCTTGCAACTTTTAAAATCCTACCATAAGCCCTAGCACTTAAACCTAATTTATCAAATGCACTTTCTAAAATTAGTTTACTTCTATCATCCAATTTACAATATTTTTCAATTAAAATTGGTGTAAGTTCTGAATTTGAAAAAATTGAATACTCTTTATATCTTTTTAATTGAATATTTCTTGCATTATTTACCCTTTTTCTAATTGATTCTGAACTTTCTATTTTTTTATTACTTTCTAATTTTTTATATTTCACATTTTCCACTTCTATATGTAAATCAATTCTATCTAATAAAGGTCCACTAATTTTATTAATATATTTTTTTATTTGTTCTGGTCTACAACAACATTCTCTATCCCCTGAGCCATAATAACCACAAGGACAAGGATTCATACTTGCTATAAAAACAAAATTACATGGATATGATATTGCAAGATTTAATCTACTAATAGTTATTTTTTTATCCTCTAAAGGAACTCTTAAAAGTTCTAAAACATTTTTATTAAATTCAGTTAATTCATCAAAAAACAAAACTCCATAATGAGCTAAACTGACCTCCCCGAGGTTTAGGGATTCTACCACCTCCAATTAAAGAAGATGGTGTTATTGTATGATGTGGACTTCTAAAAGGTCTTGATGTAATAAGTGGATTTTTTTCTGAAAGTAGACCAGCAATGCTATGTATTTTGGTGATTTCCAAAGATTCTTCAAAACTGATATCTGGTAAAATACTAGGTAATCTTTTAGCTAACATTGTTTTTCCAGAACCAGGAGAACCGAATTAAAAGACAATTATGACCACCTGCTGCAGAAATCTCTAATGCTCTTTTAACATTTTCCTGACCTTTCACCTCAGAAAAATCAAAATTATATTTATCATGATTTTGCATAATAAATTTTTGTGTTTTCTCTTTTTCTATATACCCTTCTCCATTTAAATATTCAATAATTTCCCTCAAATTATTTATTGGAATAATCTCTAATCCTTCTATTATAGAAGCCTCTTTTGCATTTTGCTTAGACAATACAATTCTCTTTATTCCCAACTTTCTAGCTTCTATGCAAATTGGTAAAATTCCATTTACTTTTTTTACAGCTCCATCTAAAGAAAGCTCTCCTATAAAGATTGTATCTTTTAAAAACTCTACTAAATATGGATTATCAATTCCTTTACTAGATATTAAAATTCCTAATGCAATTGGAAGATCTAAATTTGAACCTTCTTTTCTTATATTTGCAGGAGCTAAATTAACTGTAATTTTTCTACTAAAAAATTCTATCCCTATATTCTTTATTGCTATTTTTACTCTTTCCTTTGATTCTTTCACACTTGCATCTGGAAGACCTACAATTTCAAAATGTGGTATACCATTTGAGATATCAACTTCAATCGATATAAGATATCCATGTAGCCCTTGTAGTGCTATGCTTTTTACAACTGATAACATTTTTTCCTTTCTTTATGTTTAGATATCTGAGGCCATTATAAATCTATGAAATTATTTATAACATGACTATATTAATAAATAGAGAATTTTATTTGATATCTATAACTTATCAGAGATAAATTGAATACTAATTTAAATTTAATTTTTATATAAAGGGGGGGCTTTTTATAATGACCTCAGATATCTAAACATAATTATTAAATTTTTGTGATATTTTTAGATTTATTTGATTAAAAATTTTGAATTTTAAAATTCTAAAAAAATAATTTGATTATTAATTATTTGGTATTATAAAACTGTTTCCATAATTTGTCAACACTTTTTTGAAAATTTTTTAAAAAAATTTATTATATAGACCTCAATCCCTTTATTTTTTTGACTTTTTGCCTCTAAAATGTTATAATTAATTA
>CAMNPT010000026.1 GCA_946548575.1 uncultured Clostridium sp.
ATTTACATATTTTTCAAGTTTTTATAATTAATTTCTCAAAAAATTCATCGCAAAAATATACATTTTTCGACTTTCAATTTTTTTCATTGGATTACAGATTTTAGACAGAAACTACGCCTCCGCGAACTCAGACTACTTATCATTTCCCCGGAATCACAAGAACAAGCGCCCCAGAAGTATCGTAATATCTGTCGTATCCGTCAGAATCATGTGCTACATATCCATTAGTAAATGGTCTAGTAGTATCTAATTCTCCTGTACTTTCATCGTAATAATACATATCTGAAAATGTCTTCGGACCTTTATAATTTCCATGTATTAAATGATCTGATGTACTTGGTGTAATTAAATAATTATTACCTGCAATTTCTTGAATACCAAACTTGGTTAAATCGGCATTTGCTTTGGCTACGGTAGATACGATACGATCGCTCAGATTTAATGAAACTACATACACTTGATTATTATATTCTACAATAGCATCCGTACCAGATGCTCCCATAAAATTAGTTGTTATTCCATCTATATTTACGCCTGCTACTATTTCTTGTAGAGTTTTATCTTTAACAGCATTATATATTTTTTCAGATTCGTCTGTTGAAGCCACTGGTGTACTTGACGAATCATTGTCATCTGTCAAATTACCTAAAGTCAATGTTTCACTTGTACCATTTCCATAGTACACAACTTTATATGTAATTTGAGTTGTTGTTGCAGCAATTTTTATTGGTGTTGTTGATGCTAGTTTTGTATTTACTATACTACCAGATGGTACACTTTGCTTTTCTAGCATATATACATCTTTTAATTCTACTGTTGCATCTCCATTTCCTAGTGATTGTCTAGTTCCTAACAATGCTGTTACATTTATTTGCCACTTTCCTGAACCTTCTCCTCCTATTTCATCCTCGATAATATCTTTTGATTGTAAATATTCTATTAAAGTTGATGTTTCTTTTAAAGTAGATTTGTCTGTTAAGTAGGCTAATTCCTCTATTTGTAATTTTTCAAATACATTTGCATTTACTGTTTCAATTTTTGCATCACTTGCTTTTGTTAGTAATCCATTTTCTCCTGTTAATGTTGCTATACTTATTCCTGCTAATATAAGTAAAACAATAATAGTTATAACAAGGGCAATAAGTGTAATTCCTCTATTATCTTTTTTCAAATTTACCACCTTTTTCCTTTCCACATCTTTTGTTAAAGATATAAATAAAATTATTTTATATTATTATAAATATTAAAAACAAAAATAAAACGCAAATAAGACCATTATTTCCTATACATTTATGCATATTGCAAAAATGCATCAGAAATAATAGCCTTACAGCCATATAAATATTTTATAAAATTAAATACTGAATTATATTTTAATATGAAATTTTCTTGTTTATAAAGATATACGTGTGTGTGTGTGTGTGTGTTACAGCCTCAATGGTTTTAGCACTTTTATTCATTTGTTACTACCTCTTTTGTTCTTTAATTTTACATTTACAGTATATCAGTTTTCAATTTTTCTTGCAACACATTTTATAAATTTTTGTTTTTCAATCACATCTGTCCTGTTTTTCTTGTAGTCAAAAATGATAAATTTACATAAATGTATTCCATTTTTTCCAAATATGTGATATAATAGTAACAGTTGTAAATTAAGGAGGAAATAATTATGTGGTTTTTATTAATATTATTAGTTGTCATAATAATAATTGCTACAATGTCTATTAAAATTGTTAGACAATCTGAAGTATATATTATAGAAAGATTAGGTAAATTCTACAAAGTAGCTGATGCTGGTCTTACCATTATAATACCATTTATAGACCATGTACGTTCAGTAGTTAGTTTAAAACAACAAACTTTAGATATACCACCTCAAGGAGTTATAACAAAGGATAATGTAACTATAACAATAGATACAGTTGTATTTTATAGAGTAACAGATCCTGCAAAAGCAGTTTATGAAATTCAAAGTCTAAAAAAAGGTATTGAATATTTAGCAACTACAACAATACGTGATATTATTGGTAAAATGACTTTAGATGAAACATTTAGCTCAAGAGATGAAATAAATGGACGTTTAAGAACTGCATTAGATGATGCAACAAATAGATGGGGTTGTGAAATATACCGTGTAGAAATTCAAGATATCAATCCACCTGAAGATATTAGAAATGCAATGGAAAAAGAAATGAATGCAGAAAGAAATAAAAGAGCTATAATATTAGAATCTGAGGCACAAAGACAATCTGCTATAACCATCGCTGAAGGTAGAAAACAAGCTGCTATATTAGATGCTGAAGCTGATAAAGAAGCTAAAATTAGAAGAGCTAGTGGTGAAGCACAAGCTATTAAAGAAGTTGCTGAAGCAAAAGCTAAAGAAATTCAAATGGTTTATGATGCAATGAAAAATGCAAATCCAGATGAAAAACTTGTTCAATTAAAATCTTTAGAAGCTTTAGAAGAAGTTGCAAAAGGTGAAGCTAACAAAGTGTTTATTCCTTTTGAAGCAACTGGTGCATTAAGTTCACTTGGAGCAGCAAAAGAAATTTTAAAAGATGATAAGAAAGATTAAAAAAATTAGACATTCTTTAGTTGTTGGACACTACTCCTTTTTTGGAGCATGTGTCCTTATTTTTATCATTTATAACATCAAAAAAGAATTTGTTAATTATTTGAATGCATTTTTTTCATGCTCAAATTTAATATATTTATTATTTGTAATGAAATGACTAATGTGACTAGAGTAAGGTTAGAAATTCAAAATTATTTTTTGGAAAGAGTTCGTGCTTGACACGGAAGGGTGCCAAAAAATAATTTTAGAATTTCTTAGCTTATGTCAGGAACTTAGAAATGAAATGAAAATAATAAATATATTAAATTTTTCTTGAACATTTCTCATTTTAATAATTAACAAATTCTTTTTTGATGTTAGGAATATGCTTTAATCTCTTTCAATATATAAAAGTCTATTATATTTAGCAACTCTATCTACTCTGCAAGGTGCTCCTGTTTTTATTTGCCCTGCATTTACAGCAACTGCAATATCAGCAATTGTAGTATCATCTGTTTCTCCTGAACGATGTGAAATAATTGTTTTATAACCGTTTTCTTTTGCCATCTGTATTGTATCTAGTGTCTCTGTTAATGTTCCTATTTGATTTGGTTTTATTAATATACTATTAGCAATATTTTTTTCAATTCCACGTCTAAGTCTTGATTTATTTGTTACAAATAAATCATCTCCCACCAACTGTATTTTATCGCCTATCTTTTGAGTTAATATTTTCCAACTTTCCCAGTCCTCTTCAGCTAATCCATCTTCTACTGAATAAATAGGATATTTATTACACAATTCTTCAATATAATTTATCATTTCTTCTTTTGTTTTATATATTTTAGTTTTCCAAAAATAATATCCTTGTTTATTTATTTTTTTTGCCTCTTCTAACATTTCAGTACTTGCAATATCTAATGCTAATACTATATCTTTTCCTGGTTCATATCCTGCTTTTTGTATTGACTCTATAATTAAATTTAGTGCTTGCTCTTCATTTTCTAAATTAGGTGCAAATCCCCCTTCATCTCCTACACCAACATTATAACCTTTTTCTTTTAGCACTTTTTTTAATGTATGATATATTTCTACACCTCTACGTAATCTTTCAGAAAATGTAATTTCTCCTATTGGCATGATCATAAATTCTTGTATACTTAAATTATTGTCTGAATGTTTTCCTCCATTTAATATATTCATCATTGGAACAGGCAAAATTTTTCCATTTATTCCACCAATATATCTATATAATTGTAATCCAAGCGAATTTGCTGCAGCTTTTGCAACTGCTAAAGATACACCTAATATACTATTTGCTCCTAAATTTGATTTATTTGGTGTATCATCTAATTTTATCATTTCTTCGTCTATTTTTCTTTGCTCAAAAACATTCATTCCAATAATTTTCTTAGATATCTTTTTATTTACATTTTCTATAGCTTTTTCTACGCTCTTCCCAAAATATCTATTTTTATCACCATCTCTTAGTTCAACAGCCTCAAAACTCCCTGTTGATGCTCCTGAAGGTACAGATGCTGTTCCAATAACTCCATCTTTAGTTGTAACTTCTACTTGTAAAGTAGGATTTCCTCTAGAATCTAATATTTGAATTGCTTTTACATTCTCAATTTTAGAACTATTAACCATATAAACCTCCCTTAATTTGTACTTTTTTATATTTTGTACATATTAAGGAAGATTTATACAATTTTTTTATTATGATGCTTTTTTATTTCTTAATTCTGTAGCGTATTTTATTGTAACTTCATTAATTTCACCTGATGAAATTCTTGCAATTTCATTTATTACTTCATTTTCTTCTAATAATTTAATTTGTGTTTTTGTTCTATCATTATTTATATTTTTACTAATAAAATAATTATAATCTGCACTTGCTGCAATATTTGGCAAATGTGAAATACATAATACTTGATGATTTTCAGCAATTAATTTTAATTTTTGTGCTACACTATTTGCAGCTTTTCCACTAATACCTGTATCTATTTCATCAAACACTAATACTGACATTTTATCTGATTCAGCTAAAACTTTTTTTATTGCAAGCATTATTCTTGACATTTCTCCTCCAGAAGCTATTTTAGATAATTCTTTTTCATCTTCTCCAACATTTGTTGCTATATAAAATATTACTATATCTTTTCCTGTTTTTAAATATTCTTCTACATAATCTATCTTTATATTGATTTTAGCATTTTTCATTTCTAAATCTTCTATTTCATTATTAATATTTTTTGTTAATTGTTTAGCATAAATTTCTCTTTGTTTATGAATTATTTCTGCCAATTTATTCATTTCATTTTCTGTTTCTTCTATTCTTTTTCTTAACTTTGTATTATACTCTTCTAAATTCTCAATATGCTCAATTTCTTTAACAATTTCATCTTTATAATTTAAAATTTCCTTAATTGTATTTCCATATTTTCTTTTTAAATTATTTATTAAATCTAATCTTTCTTCTATATAATTTCTTTCTTCTTTATCAAAATATGTTTCATTTTTATAACCCACTATATCTCTTGAAATTTCCTGTAATTCATAATATATGCTTTTTAAATTTGTTGAAACATTTTCATATTTTTCATCTATATTTTCTATTTTTTCTAATGCTCTAATTGCCATACTAATACTATCAATACTATTTTCTTCAATTAAGTTACTTGCCTGTTCTAGGTTTCCATTTATTTTTTCAGAATTCATAATTACTTTTCTTTTTTCTTCTAATTCCTCATCTTCATTTATTTTTAGATTGGCTTCCTCAATTTCGTTGATTTGATAATTTAATAAATCTAATTTTCTTTGCTTTTCTTTTTCATCTCCAAGGTTTTCTTTAAGTTCATGATTTATCATATTGTATTCTTCATAATATCTTTCATATTCTTTTTTATATTTTTCTATTTTTTTCCCTATAAAGCCATCTAAATAGCTTAAGTGTTGTTTATTATCTAATAAATTTTGATTATCATTTTGTCCATGTATTTCAATATAATTAGACATAAATTTTTTTAATTCTGAAACTGTAACCATTCTTCCGTTTATTTTACACATATTTTTTCCATTTATATTTATTTCTCTTGAAACTATGATATTTCCATCTTCTGCATCTTCTGATTCTGGTTCATATAAACATATTTCTACAAATGAGTTTGTTTCTCCCTTTCGTATCATTTCTTTTGAAAATCTGCCTCCTGATATTATTTGCAAAGAATCTATTATTAATGTTTTTCCAGCTCCTGTTTCTCCTGTTAATACATTTAGTCCTTTATTCAAATCTATACTTAAATCTTCTATAATACCTATATTCTTTATATGTAATGTTGAAATCATACTTAACCCTCCTAAATAAATGTTCGCCATTATTCTATATCTTTTATTATAAAAAGTCAATACTTTTTGCAAACATTTTTTTGCAAAATAAAAAACTTAAATAAAAGTATTACCTTTTACTTAAGCTTTTTTGATACATATTCATTTAGCATTTTTCTTACATTTTCCATTCTTTTTTGTGTTTGTTCATTTTCAAAATTAAATCTACTAAAAATTTTATTTATATAATTATTTTCTTTAATTACTTTTATTTCTTCAACATATTTCATATCAAATATAAATGATAAAACACCCAATAAATTATCAATTTGATTTTCTTTAAATTTATTTTCAATAATTTTTTCTTCTATCATTTCTTCATACACTTTATCACTTATTTTTCCATTATTTATAATTGTTTCATCTTTCCAATATATACAAGTTGCTTGATATATAATATCTGTTTTATCACAATCCCTAATCATATTACAAAACATTATTTCATCTATTGTCAAATTACTTTCTATTTTATATTTATTATGATTAAATATCGCTTTTTTTATTAAATTATCATATTTATCATTTTTTATATATTTTCTTATATAATTATCTTTTTCCAAAACCTCTATTCCCATAAGAGCATGATCTGTATTTGTTTCAAAATCACTATAACTATTGTAAAGATTCCATTGTTCAAATCTTCCAATATCATGTAATAAACCTATTAATTCCAATAATTCAATTTTTTCATTATCTAATTCAAGCTTTGTTGCTAAATTTTTGCATAGTTCCATAACTCTAATACTATGACTTATTTTTCTTTTTATATTAAAATCATTTATATCAAATTGATTTGTATATCTTAAAAATTCTTCTTTTGCATTACTTAAATCTATCATATAATTTCACCCATCCTATTTTAAACAAACTCCTCAAATACTAAATTAGCAAGATCTAATCCCTTGTTTGTTAATTTTATATTATCTAAAGTTATTTCTATTAACCCTTCTTTTACTAACTTATTAAGACTTTCTCTATATAAATAAATTGGATTATCTACAAATTTTTCTTTAAATTTTGATATGCTTATACCTTCTATTTTCCTAAATCCTAGCATCATATATTCTTTTTTCTTATCTTCTAAAGTTTGTGTTTCCTCAATTATTTTATTTAATTCAATTTCATTTTTTTCTAAATTTTTAATATATTTTTCTAGATTTGATATATTACAAAAACGTTTATCTTCTATATATGAATGTGCTGATACTCCAAAACCTATATAATGTTTTTGTTCCCAACAGTTTAAATTATGTTTTGATTCTTTACCTTTTTTTGCAAAGTTTGAAATTTCATAATGATTAAATCCATTTAATTCTAAAAAGTTTTTTACATACCAATACATATTTCTTTCTAGTTTTTCATCTGGTAATTGTAATTTTCCTTTTTCTATTAAATTCGAAATTTGCGTTCCTTCTTCTACAATTAAAGAATAGATACTAATATGATTAGGTTTTAGACAGACTATTTTTTCTAAACTTTCTTTTAAATCTTCTATTGTTTGATTTGGTAACCCTAACATTAAATCTACATTAATATTTTCAAATCCTACTTTCTCTGCATTTTTGTAAGTTTCTAAAAATTCCTTATATGTATGTATTCTGCCTATTTCTTTTAGTAAATTATCTTGTGTCACTTGAAGCCCTATACTTAATCTATTTATTCCCGCTTCTTTATAATCTTGTAATTTATGCCTTGTTACTGTACCTGGATTAGCTTCTAATGTAATTTCTATATTATTATGATTCTCTATTTTGTAAAAAATAGTATTCAATATCTTTATTATATATTTACTTTCAATAAAAGAAGGAGTTCCACCTCCTATATAAATTGTTGTAACTTCATATTTTGAAAAATCAAAATCATTTATTTCTTTTATTAAGGATTCTATATATTTGCCTATTTCGTCACATTTATTGCTATATGAAACAAAATCACAATAATAACATTTCTTTTTGCAAAATGGAATATGTATATAAATTCCTAGTTCCTGTTTTAGCATTTTATCACCTTATTTTTCTATACTGAATTATAACTGTCACTACATAGACATTTCAATTATTTTCTTTAATCTATAATTTACTCCAGACTTTCCGAACTGGCTCTTTTAGTAGTTTTCCTAATTCTGTAAGTGACATGTCTGGATTTTCAAGTCTTAATAATGCTATTTCTTTTAGTTTATCATTTAGTTTATTAAATTTCCCCATTTTTTGCAACCTTTTTATTGCTGCAATTTGCTCAACTGATGCATTCATCGTTTTATTTAAATTTGCAGTTTCACAATTTACAATTCTGTTTACTTTTCCTCGCATTTCTTTTTTTATTCTTATGTCTTCGAATTTCATTACAGCATTATTTGCACCAATTAAAGCTAAGAATTCTGATATTGCCTCTCCCTCTTTTATATATAAAGAATATTTATCAGCACTTATCATTTTTTTACAGCTTATATCTGATTTTTTTAACATTTCTACTATATAATTCAAGTTTTCTTCATTATTTATAATAATTGATAAATGATACTTATTTTCTGGATTATTTATTGAACCAGATCCCATAAATAAACCTCTAATTATAGCTTTTAAATTTTCATCCTTTTGATTTTTTATATCTTCATTAAAAAATATCTCAAAATTTTTAATTAAAACTATATTTTCAATATCTTTTGCTTTTAAATCTATAACAAAATTTTTTCCGAACTATATGTATATTATGATTTATGTTTAAGTTAGTTAATAATTTTGAAAATCTATTAATATTATAATCACTTTCTGTAGTAAATTTAATAGTATTTTTGTCTATATCTATATTTCCTGAAATTAAATATCCCATTAATTCATATTTAACAATTTCTTTATTTGCTAAATTACTTGTTTTATTTAGTTCTTGTTTTATGTCTGATGAAAAGGACATTATTTTTCACTCCCCTTTTTTATATGTATCAAAAAAGATAAAATATTACATTTTGACCTGTTACCAAATGGACATTGCAATTACTCTATCATTTTCATATAAATCTTTTTTGCAATATATATTTTTGTATTTTTCCTGTTTTTCTGCTAAATCAATTACTTGGTTTTTCTGATCATATCCAATTTCTAAACACAAATATCCATTAAATTTTAAATATTCTTGTGCATTGTTTAAAATATCTCTATAAAAGTCCAATCCATCATTCCCACCATCTAGTGCTATATGAGGCTCTTTTTGTACTTCCTTATCAAGTATTTTTATAATATCTTTTTTTATATATGGTGGATTTGAAACTATTATATCAAATTTATCCTTTGGTAATTGTTTAAACAAATCTGACTTTACAAATGTTATTTGATTTGCTACATTATTATTTTTTGCATTTATTTTTGCAACATTTAGTGCTTTTTCACTAATATCTACTGCTGTTATTTTACTGTTTTCAATATATTTTGCAAGCGATATTGCAATTGCTCCACTTCCTGTACACATATCTAATATTTTTTTTGCATTTATTTTTTTTGCTATTTTTATAACCTCTTCTACTAAAATTTCAGTATCTTGTCTTGGTATTAAAACATCTTCATTTACATAGAAATTCATTTTCATAAATTCTTGGCTTTTTGTAATATGCTGAAGTGGTTCTCCATCTTCTAATCTTTTTATTGCTTTAAAATAGTTTACTTCATCTCTTAGATTTACAATTTTATTGTCATTTACTATTATGTATTCTCGTGGCTTATTTAGTACATATTGCATTATTAATCTTGCTTTTATGTTTGGTTCATTTATGTTTGCATTTTTTAGTTTTATCATTCCTTTTCTTATTGTTTCTCTAATTGTCATATTACTCACCTACTTACTTACATATTTGACAAAAATTCCTTTTTATTCTATCTTTTTTACTATATTTTTCCTCTTTTATTGTTATTATTATATCAATTTTTTAATTTTTATCAAGACTTTTGAACATATTCGTTTTCTTTATTTTTTCCCTTCTTATAATCAAATATTTTCATCTTTTGTTTCATTATACTCTTTTTATGTTATTCAGTAAAGTGACAATAATATAAAACTTTTAATAATTCTTTACTTCATTAACTACATAAATTAAAACCATACAAATATTGATTACTCAATACATGTATGGTATTTTTTTGGCTCCGTTGACGTTGTTATTTACAACTTTTTTCGAAGCCTTAACGATTGATACAAATATCAATCAATTTGTTAATTATAATTTAATATATTTTTATAGTTCTGTCAATAGAAAATAAAAGATTTGTTATCTTATCAAAAATAATATTCTTTTGATTATATATTTCTTTCGCTACAAGCAATTGGATTCCTAATAAGAAAAATATATTTTTGCATGACTCTAATTTCTTAATTTCTTCTCATTAAGTAAATACAAAGCATGCTTCTACTTTTTTAATGATTGCGGAGGTGTTTCAGTATTTTTTTTAACTTTTTTAATTGAAAAAGTAAATTCAAAAATACCACCACATTTACATTGTCTCTACTTGTAACAAAAAACTTCTTTTTTGTATCTTTTTGTTTATCATAAAGTGGTGTATATTCTAATGTAATTTTATCTATATTTTTAAATTTATCTAATAAACTCTCTATAATTTTATAATCTCTCCTAACTAATCTCGTATGAGAGTCTATTAGTTTCTTTTCCTTATTCATCAAAGTCCCTGACACATGAATTTCCTTTACAGTAAACATAGGTAACTTTTTAATATAATCATATACACTAATGTCATAATATCCTGCTGAAGTAATAGCATGACTTAAATCGAAAAGGAAATTGCAATTTGTTTTTCTGATTACTTCAGTTATCACATCTGGATTAAAAAAACATTCTGGTCTTCCATTTTTAGCTGATACATTTTCTATATGAACCTCTAAATTAAATTCTTTTCTTAAAAAATTAATATTACTTGTAACCATTTTAATTATTTCAGATAATTCAATCTCATTTTTTTCGATTTTTTTATAATATATGCTATCCATATCAAAATGTACTGATAAGTATTCTGTATTTGTATCTTTAATATATCTTTTAACACTTTCAACATCTAACTTTTTTATAAAATCAGGATTTCCTATATTGGGTCCAAATTCTGCAAATCCATGAAAAATCATATCCTTTCCGACATTTTTTATCCAGTCTAATCCAGTTAATTCACTACAAAAGCTAGGAACTTTTACATAATCTATATTTCTGTATATTCCTAAAACTGTCAATTCATTTATATAATTGCATCCTATTTTCATAACAACTTTTATACCCTATCAATAATTTATTTATCTTTCTAAGTCATCATTTTTTTTTTCTTCTTGCTTTTCATCTAAATTATTTTCAACAATAGCTTTTGCATATCTTTTTGCCATAGATTCTTTTCCTAACACTTTCATAATCTCATACATATCTGGTGTATTAGTTCTCCCCGTCAACGCTACTCTTAATACTGTACTTACATCTCCAACATGGGCCTTATATGCTTTTGGATTGGCTTTAAATTCTTTTACTTCTTTTGCATATCCCAACTCTCCTGCTAGTTCCTTAATTTTATTAAACCATGTTGTTTTGTCATCTTCTTCATTATAATATTTTTGTATATACAACTTTATAATTTGTTCTATATCTTCTTTATCTGAAATCACTTGATACGGATACTCTACTTTCTTATTTAAAAATCTTTTATCATACATATATTCAATTTCATTTTTCAGATCTGACCATTTTCCAATATCTTTTCTTCTTTTTTTTATTTCTGGATTTCTTTCTATATTCAAGACTCTGTATGAAAAATCTTTATCCTCTAATAATTCTTTTAATGAATCATCGTACCTTTCAGCCCATTCATAAGCATATTGATATATTTTTTCAGTAGGAAATCTAGATATTACATTTTTTGATATATCATTTAATTTATTCAAGTCAAATAGAGCTCCTGTTAAGCTCATTCTACTTAATTCAAAAGGAAATTCATATATATCTTTATCAGGATTTTGACTTCTCCACATTTCAAAATTAGAATTTGCTACTCCCATCAAATATTCTCTAACTGCTTCAACTGGAATTCCCGCTTTATGATAATAACTAACAGCTGCTTCTGGATCTTTCCTCTTACTAATCTTCCTTTTTCTTCCATCTTCTTCCTTAAGCATAGGAGAATAATGACAATATTTTGGTGGTTCAAATCCTAAAGTATTAAATAACTCTAGATGCAATGGAACTGATGGCAACCATTCGTTTGAGCGTATAACATGGGTTACTCGCATTAGATGATCATCTACAGCATGTGCAAAATGATATGTTGGCAATCCATCTCCCTTTATTATAACTACATCAAGGTCATTTTCAACAAAATTCACTTTACCTTTTACCATATCTTTAAATTTGAATCTTTTTTCTTCATTTCCCATTGATTTGAATCTTATTACATATTTTTCTCCATTTTTAATTCTTTTTGCCGCTTCTTCTATAGGTAATGTCCTGTATTTAGCCCAATTTCCATAATATCCAATCTTCAATTTTTGTTCTTCTTGCTTTTTTCTCATCTCATCAAGTTCTTCTTCACTAGCAAAACATGGATATGCTCTACCTATCTCTATTAAATATTTTGCATAAGCTTCATAAATTTCTTTTCTACTTGATTGTATATATGGACCATATTCCCCATAACTTTCTGTTTCACTTCTCATCCCTTCATCAAAATGAATATCAAAATCTTTTAGAGATTCAACTATACCTTGTATACCATTTTCTATTGTTCTTTTTTGATCTGTATCCTCTATTCTTAATAATAGTTTTCCATTTGTTTGCTTGGTCAATGCTGTTTCTATTATACATTGTTCTAACGCTCCTATATGCACAAATCCTGTCGGACTAGGTGCAAATCTAGTTACAATAGCTCCTTCATCTAAATCTCTTTCTGGATATTTTTCTTCATAATATGATGTATTCTTTGCATCTGGAAATATTAAATCTGCCAAATCCTTTCTTTCCATTCTATTTTCCTCCTTTTCTCTACTTATAATATTCTAACACTTTATTATGTAAATGTCAATAATAATTATTTGTCTTTAAACTTGTAATTATCCCATCTCAAATCATAATCAATATAGTGAAATCCTCTATGGCAAGGATTGTTTTCACGGTTTAGCAATGCAAAAAATGTTTTTCTGTAGGCTTCATCTTCTTGATTATTATCTAGATATTCTTTTAAATTTAAATCACAGTTTTCCAGTGTACATGGTCTTAATCTTCCAGTTGGAGTTATTTTTATTCTATTACCATCTGCACATACTGGCTTACTTGTATTGCTGATAAATGCAAATGTTCCTTTCCACTCTTTTAATTCATAATATTTACCAGGAGACCTTACTCCTATTATTTTTCTTTCCTTCTCTCCTATTAGTCCCTTCATAATTTTCTTAACTTCTGGCATTTCTAAAAACTCTTTTTCCGATATAAATTCCTGATCAAAGAAATCTCTTGCAGGACCTATTTCTTGTAACTCTACAAACCTTAAATCTATTTTATATCTTTTTGCTAGCTGAAGCATTTCTATGGCATCTTGAACATAACTTCTTAAAATCGTACAATTTACTTTTACTTTCATATTTTTATCAAGACAATATTTTACCTTATTTATAACATCATTAGGGTCTCCTGCCCCCATTATACTTTTATAGTTATCTTCATTTAATGAATGTACACTAAAGTTAAAGTTTGTCATTCCCGCTTCTATTAATCTATCTATCAATTCATATGAACAAGAACCATTTGTAGTAATTCCAATTTGTTTATTAGGACTTTTTATTTCTTCATTCAATATTTTTACTATTTCTACAACATCTTTTCTTATTGTAGGTTCTCCTCCAGACAAGTGAGCTTTAGTTATATTCCAGCTATTAGATACTCTTGCTATTTTTCTATAATCTTCTAATGTTAGTAAATCTTTTTCTTCATTTTTTGCATCACAGAATATACATTGTCTATTACACATTGAGTTTATAGTAAATGCTAAGAAAGGCCAATTTCTTTCTGTCTTAGTATATCTATCAATAATTTCTTCTTTACTCAAATTACACACATTCATAATATTTTTCTGACTTAGCAAATCATCCCTATTAAAATCTATTAAATTATTCATTCTATCACTCTTAAAATACTTCATAATAGCCCTATAAACATATTCTTTTTCTGCATACTTTAGATTCATTCCTGATACAATATTAAGATATTTTTTTATAGTAATTACCAAATATTTTGTAGCATACTCCATATATTTATAAAAGAAAACGCCTGTTTTTGGAGTTAAAACAACATTATTATTAAATCTTAATGGATTGTCCATTTTAGGAGGTTTCTCATCATAGACATCCATTGCACAATATTCAATCAACTTATTTTCTAATGCCCATTGTAAATCTTTTTCATTAACTGTTTTACCTCTGCCAATATTTATAAATATCTTACATCCTTTCATTTTTTCAAACATATCTTTATCTATAATATATTCAGTTTCTTTTGTTAACGGTAACAAATTAACAACTATTTTTGAGCGTTTAAATGCTTCTTCCATATAATCAGGCGTATGCCATTCTATGTAATCCTCTATTTGATTTATATTTCTTCTAATCCCAATTGTATTTAATCCAAATTCTTTTGCTGTTTTGGCCAATTTTTTTCCTACAGCTCCACAACCTAATATTGTCATTGTTTCCCCATTAATATCAAAAAAACTTTCTTTAATTTGTGGCTTCCACCACTCTTCTTTTTCTTTTAAATTAAATGTTTGAAATACTCCTCTTGAAAAGCCTAATATATATAACATTATTTGTTCCACCATAGGCATTGCATGATACCCTGTACCCGTAATCACCGGTATTTTTGCCTCTTCCAATTCTTCTAATGGCATATAATCCTTTCCAGCAGATGGTATAATAATTAATTTTAAAGATTTTGCTTTTTCTATCCACTCTTTTTTAAAATCCCATCCAAAATAGAAATCAGCGCTCTCAATTAATTCTATATTTTCTTCTTCGTTATCTGTCATTTGTATTATTTCTAAAAAATCTAATTTTTTCTTTAAATACTCCAAGTTTGCTTGACTTAATTGCCAAAAATCACAATTCGATTTTAAATTAATTATTAATTTCATATAAAATTTCTTTCCTTTCCTTATATATATTACTTAATTTATTTTATCTTTTTCTAACTTGAAAATATTGTATATTTTTCCAAAAATATCTTCTTTCTTATTTTTAATTAGTAAATTAACATACATTTCATAAGTTTCTTTTCTAAATCTGTCTTGTTTTTCCTTACTTGAAAATTGCACTTCTCTTAAATTATTTAACCTATCAGCAAATTTTATAATTAACAACTCATTATTTAATTTAGAAATTTTTTCAAAAAATATTTTGCTATCATCTACTTTCTTTTTTCTTTGTTCTAAAATGTGCGGTTTAGTTAATTTCTCTACTTTGGTATATATATCCTCTCCAAAATTCTCTATTATTTTTCTTTTTGTATTTTCAAAATCTATCCATAAAGCATCATGCAACAATGCTATAATAATATAGTCATCATTCAAATGTACATTAAACTCATTTTGAATAATATCCACAACATCAAGTGGATGGCTAATAAAATCTGTTCCCTGGTCTCTTTTTCTGTCTTTATATAAATCCGCTATAAATTCTACTGCTTTCTTTACTTTTTCTGTATCATAAGCATTAATTTTATATAACTTATCCTCCGATTTATAGTATACTCTTTTTTTTATTAGAATAGTATTTCCTATTACTGCCGCATCGACATCTAAATCATAAAATATATTAAGTACATCTTCTTTATCTTTCGCAATTGGTATACCTTTCAAATTTAGTGATGTATTGATTATTACTGGTAATTTAGTCGCTTTATAAAACTCTGTAATTAATTTATAAAATTCATTCTCTTTACAAACTAGTTGTACTCTGGCACTTCCATCTTTATGAGTAATACCACAAAGTAATTTTTTATCTTTCACAAAAGCTACTTTGTTCATATAGTAATCTGCATCTCCATAAAAAAATTCTTCAAACTTTTCTTTTAATATACTTGGCGCAAGCGGTCTATATTCAGCACGCTTCTTTATTTCATTTATTCTTATGCTTAAGTCTTTATCTCCCGGATGACCTATGATACTTCTATATCCTAATGCCCTCGGTCCAAATTCCATTCCTCCTCTTGCCCAAATCACAACCTTTTTCTCGCTCAACAATTTCGCTGTCTTAAAATATATTTCAGAGCTAGAACACTCAATTACTTCAATATTGTTATTAGTCGCTTTTTCTTTTTCTGTCTTCGTCAATTCCTGTATTTTTGGTCCCCAATCTACCTTTACAGGAGTATTTATTCGTTCTTTTTTCATTAAAATATTCCAAGCATATAATGCTGCACCAAGTGCAATACCTCCATCATTTGGGGCTGGTGGTATATAAATATTCTCGAAACTTGTATTTTTCTTTATTTCGCCATTAAACTTAGAATTTAATGCACATCCCCCAGATATAACTAAATTTTTAACATTTGTTAATGAATACAAATAATTTAATATATATATTAAAGTCTCCTCAAAAACTTTTTGTACTGCGTATGCTAAATTAGCTCTTTCTTCAAAAGGTATTTTATTAACACTTGTTCTATCCCAATTATATTTTCCTATTTTATATGTATCATTTGTTTTAGTAGCAAATGGATACTTAATTTGAAATAGACCATTTGGATATAATTCAATTAAACTCTTTATTTCATTATAATACTTGTCACTTTTTGCAAATGAACTCAACGCCATCATACTTCCCTCTGCCTCATCTCCAACTGGAATACATCTTTTTGCAAAATTATAATAAAATATACCTAATGAATTCTTTAATTTCAATATTTTCCCATCGTTTATTTTTATTTTATCAAAATTAGAATATATTTTTGTTATATCATCGTTTTTTAAATAATATCCCGTTATCCTTTCTCTTAAGTTATAATCCAATCCTATCATACTTCCCGCCCCATCTAAGCATAAACCTACAGCTTCTTTGAAAGGAGAAATTAGGTATCCTGATAGAATATGCGCTTTATGATGAGATATATATTCTACTTCTTCAAAATTTTTCAATTCTTCTCTTGCTTTTATATTATCTCCTATAAAATCATTTTTGGACATTGAAACACATACTACTTTACTTAAATCTTCAATTTTTGTTTTACTTTCATTTAAAACATAATCAAGTGCATTAGTCGGAAATAAAAAGTCATCTTTTCTGTCAATTGTATTATGTTTAATCTTTGTCCATCTCTCTTCTTCTGCTGCATAAATTTTCCCATCTTTTATGATACATGCAGATGTATCATGACTCAGATTCAGCCCTAATACAACAATTGTATTCATATATTATCGCCTCCTACAATTTAAATTTTTCACAGTTCTTTTGATCTTTTTTATCCACCCATGGATCAAGTTCATATTTAAGAACTTCTGGACATCTATCACACATATTAATTGACTTTATATCTTCTAGAGTTTTTCTTCTAAACTCTCTATATTTTTTATTATTCCATATTTTTGATAAATTTGTTCTGTTATCACATGTTCCTAAAACATAATCAACTCGCTGATCTCTACAACATGGCAAACATGTACTATCCGAACATACTACCATTCTTTTCCATACATACTCACACTTATATTTATTCAATTTTGCTTTTGTGGTATCTTTCTCATATCTACTTAAGCTAGCATTTTTAGGTAAAAATTTTTTTGCTTCTTCATAATTTTCAATTGAATTACCTATCCCTACAGTTTTTATTAAAACTTCATCTACACCTAACGAATTACCATGTTCTTTCATTTTTGACATATCTTCATTTTCATTCATAAGCATGTACTGTGCAACAATTATTATACTACTATTCATTTTATTTTTCATTTCAACCATTTTCTTAATATTTTCTACAACCACATTAAAATCTCCATTTACTCTATATCTAGGATATATCTCTGCATTATATGTATCTATAGAAAAAATAATCCTATCTAACCCTGCATTAATAAGTTCTTTAGCTCTTTCTTCTGTCAAAAGCATTCCATTGGTTGATATTTGAGTAGATATATTATATTTATTGCAATATTCAATCATTTTTGATAATTCATTATTTAATAAAGGTTCTCCAAAATGAAACAATGTTATATATTCTGTAGTATATCTTAACAACCCTAAATTTCTTTTAAATTCTTCAAAAGTCATTTTTACTTTATTTCTTTTTAAAATTCTCAATCCCGATGGACATAGCGGGCAATTGTAGTTACAATTAGAATATGGTTCTATCATAATTCCATTAGGTTTTCCTAATACATAAGTATGTTTATGTTTATACGAAAAATCCAATAATTTATTATTAATTTTTCTAATTCCTTTTAATAATTTATGGTTCATAATTGCTACACCATGCACAAAACTTATAGTGTTTCGTCCTTTCTTTATTTATTATTTCATAAAAATTATCATTAAATATGTTCGCTTCTTTATCTTCTGGCACACAACAATTAAAACATCTATATATATCTCCATTTTCTTGCACTAATAAAAACTTTCTATTGCTTTGTTTACACAATTTTGTGTTTAATTTATTTATAGGATTATCTTTACATGTGTGATAAACATGATTTGTAACTAAAATAATATTATTATAATTTTTTTTCATATTTTTAAGTTCTTCCAATAATTCCTTCGTAGAGTACTCTAATATAGAATTTATCACTACTGTAATATTTCTATTTTCACATAATTTTGGAATAACTTCTCTTAATATTTCAATGTTTTTATGTTCCAAATCACATCCTATGCAAATTTCATTAAAATTTTCTTTAATAAATTCAATCAAATGATTATTATTTCTTAATAGCACCGCATTAGTTCCAAGCACAAAAATTTTATCTGGAAAAATTTCCTTACTATATTTAACTATCTCACAAAAATCTTTATTTACTAATGGTTCACCGTCCATTGATATGAAATTTTTCAAATTCGATATTTTTTATTATATCCGTCATTCTTTTAAACTCTTTAACATCTAAATCTTTATCATTATTATTAAATACACAAAAGCTACAACTTCTATTACATCTATTAGTTATTTTAACTTTTACTACATCATACTTCATTAGAATCCTCCTAATATATACCATTCATTATATTATTGAAAATTTCTTTATTATTATAAAAATATTGTAAGCTATATTCTAGTATATCTCTTGGTTCTTTATCATCTTCATTAATATATTTAAGTAACTCCTCAACTTTTGTATTCTTTGTTTTATTATTTATTTCATTAATTATGAATCTTAATTCATTAATTTCTCTGTTGATCAAGTAATTTCTGTCAAAAGTTAAAGTGTCATCTAAATATAGCTTATATCTACAAATTCTTGTTCTTAACATCGATATCGCTTCTAATATATTAGTATCATCACTTTTTTCAATTATTAGTTCTATATTATTTTTAATTAGTTCTTGTGATATTTCCTTATCTACAATTTTTATTAAATCATTTATATTGTAATCTTTATTACTTATACTTCCATCCTTTATTTTTTTATATATTGACAAAATCATATCATTTTTTATAAAGTTCTCATCTATTTTTCTATTTTTAACCTTATTATCATTAATAGAATAAATAGCATATATACATGGAAAATAATAATGCCATACAATACAATAAATCATGTATTTGTCATGTTCTCCATTTTTATACTGATTAAACTCATTATCAAACGAAAATTTTTTATACCTTTTTATAATAATTCTTTTATAATAATCATTATTTTTATTGTCTTTGTTAAATCTCTCATAATAATCTTTTAATTTTTTAAATTTAGAGATATCTCCATAGCAAAAACTCCAATTATTAACATCTTCTACTCTATGATTAAATAGCTCATTCTCTAAAAAGACATATCCTGGTGTATGTTCTAATATTCTTTGATTAATTTTATTTTTTTTTTCAATTCTTTTATGTACTTCAAATATCTTCTCATTTACTTCAAAAAAATCATATTTCTTTTTTTCTAATATTATTCTAATATCTAAGTCAGAAAAAGGCCATACCAAATCTGTGTCATTCCATTTTTTTGACACAAAAATGATATCGCCTATACTATGTTTCATTTTTTCACCATATTCTTCATATATAAACTCATATTTGTTATTTTTCATTTATTACTCCCAATATTTTCTAAATTTTATTTTATAATTATATCATAAAAAGTCAATAAAATCAATACTTATGGGGAAAATCTTGTTTTTTCAATTACATAATATAAAAAAATGTGAGAAACTATCCAATATTTCTCACATTTACTTTATAATTTTGAATTATAAAGAATTAGCAATTATTATTATATATTTATTTTTTTATTTTGTCAATAGTTCATTAATAATTTTCTGATATTTTTATAATTCATTTGTGATAATGTCTTAATAAATCATTTGAGAAAATGTCTT
>CAMNPT010000027.1 GCA_946548575.1 uncultured Clostridium sp.
GAAGTCGGTGTTAATTTAAAAGATGGATACAATGGTGATATTTCAGCTAGAGACGCAGGTAAAATCGGTGGACAAATGGTTAAGAAAATGATAGAACAAGCTGAAAGAAACATGAAATAGTTTAAAATAAATTTGACCAATAGAGATATATTCTCAATCTCTATTGGTCAATATTTTATGCTTCAGGTTCAATTAAACCATAATTTTTTCCATCTTTTAATTTATGTACTACATTAACTTTTCCTGTTTCTACATTTATAAATGTTAAAAAATTGTGAGATGGTTTTTCTTGTAGTTTTAAAACAGCATCTTCTGGAACCATTGGTTTAATTTCATAATAAGATGTTTTTATAATTTCATTTTCGATTTCATTCTTATTATCAAAAGATATCTCCATAGTTTTTAAAGAAGCATCTTTCATCATTTTTTCTTTTTTAGTTTTTGATTTTCTAATTTGTCCTTCTAATATGTCTATATCTTTATCAATTGATGCATACATATCTTTATCTTCTGTTACAGCTCTGTATTTTTTGCCATTTGCTGTTACATATATTTCAGCTATTTGTTCGTTCTTTTCTGTTTTTAAAGTAACATCTGCTTCTGCTTCTTCAAAATACTTATCAATTCTATCTAGTTTTTTTTCTACATAATCGTTTATTGCATCTGTAATCTTAAGTTCCTTTCCTGTTATTTTTATTTTCATAAAAATCGCTCCCTTCTTTTTTCATGTTTCCTCTATTATATATATTATTTTATATTTTTTCAAGTTTTTGTGTTTATATTTTATAAATTATATTTCTTTTCTATTTTTTCATCAAAATACAATTTTGCAATTATTTTAAATTCTTCTAATGATTCATCTTTAATATTAAAAGAATATATTTTTTTCGCTGGTGCTACAATTGCAAATTTTATTGCATTTTTCGTACTTTCGCTTATTGATATAGCTGATGTATCTGTTTTTCCACATATTTCACATTTAAATCCATTATCTTTTATGCTGAAATATTTAATTTTTTCTTTTTCTTTGCAACATGTACATTGATTAATATTAGGAACCATGCCTAAATACACTAAAAGACGCATTTTAAATATAGATAATACCAAATCTAAATTTTTATCAAACTCTGATATTGTATATAATGTATTTAGTAATAATTGCAATATTTTATAACAATTTTGATTTTCGTTTGTGACATCTTGTACAATTTTATTTATATGTACTGCATATTTTAATTTATCCAAATCTGTTCTAAGATTATAAAAAACTTCAATTGGTTCTACAGAATTTATATGATATGTATTAGTCCCTTTATACATCAAATACTCTCCAAAGCAAAACATTTGAGTTCCTGCTAATAGACTGCTTTTGGGTCTTCTAGCCCCTTTTGCAACACAGGAGATTTTGCCGAACTCCGAGGTGTCAACATTACTAGCATTTTGTCAAAATCTCCTAAATTATGCTCAGATAATATTATTCCATTCATCTTTACATTTGACATTTTCTTTTATATCCTTTTCACCATTTATTTGTTTTTCTATATTTTCAATTTGTTTTAACTCTAAAAATGTATGAATATCACCTGTATTTTTAAAGGTTTCCCATGCAATTTTTTTTATCATAAGCTCACTTCCTTTTTAAGTTTTACCTTTAATTTTATCTTTTGCGTTTTAAATGGTTTTTATACAAATTATTTTAATTTAAATTGATTAACAACAGAATTATTATCTTGCCAATCTTCTTTCACTTTAACCCAAGTTTTTAAGTTGATTTTTACATCAAAATTAGATTCCATATCTATTCTCGCCATTTTGCCAATCTTTTTTAGCATTTCCCCATTTTTTCCAATTATAATTCCTTTATGTGAATTTTTTAAGCAATAAATTATTGCTTCTATATCATAAATATCATGATTTTCTTTGTTTTTTCTTAATTTCATCTTTTCTACTTCGACATATATACCATGTGGAACCTCATCTTGTAATAACATAAGCGCTTTTTCTCTAATCGTTTCTTCAGCTAATTGTCTTAATGTCTGATCTGTATATTCTTCAATATCATAATATGCAGGTCCTGGCTTTAAATTTTTTTCAATTTCATCTAATATTACTTTTCTATATTTTATCTCAGTTGCAGAAATTGGGATAATAGCCTCAAAATTATACTCTTCACTATATATTTCAATTAATTTCAATAATTTTTCTTTTTGAATTAAATCAATTTTATTTATAATTAAAATTGTTTTTCTTTTAGCTTCTTTTATTTTTTCTAATATAATTTTATCACCTTTTCCAATATTTTCACTTGTCGCTTCAATCAAAAATAAAACAATATCACTATCTTTTAAACTTGTAAAAGATGTTTCAATCATTGTTTCATTTAATTTTGTTTTTGGTTTATGAATACCAGGTGTATCTATAAAGATAATTTGTGAATTTTGTGTATTTACAATTCCTCTAATTGCTGTACGTGTTGTTTGTACTTTATTTGCAATAGCAGCAACCTTTTCTCCAACTAATAAATTAACTAATGTTGATTTTCCCACATTTGTTCTTCCTACCAATGTAACAAAACCAGATTTAAAATCTTCCATATATCCTCCCGTAATCTTTTAAGCTGTCCTGATGGACATTAAACGTCAAGCATATGCCTGACGTTTTTTAAAGCTAAGCAAGTTGGTAATTTCGTTTTCTGTATTTTTTGCTCTTTTTGTTTTTCTTGCTCTTTCTTGTTCCAATTCTCTCTTTTGTTTTTCTGCCATAGATTGACAGATTGCTTTTTGATATACAAAATGTGTATCTTGTGATATTTTACTCCAATTATACTCATTTCTAACTTTGTTTTTTGCTTTTCTTGTGATTTCTTGACATAATTTAGGATCATATAATAATTCTAAAATTGAATCTGCAATTGAATTTGGATTTCCACAATATGCTTTCATTCCATTAACTCTATGATCTACTATTTCATTTAAACCACCTATATCTGAAACAACTATTGGATTTTCTGATAGCATAGCTTCTAATGCTACTATTCCGAATGGCTCATATGTACTTGGAAATACTGCTACATCTGCAGCTTTATACATTTTTTGTACATCTTTTCCATTCATATATCCTGCAAAATATACCTTGTTTCCTATTCCCATATTATTTACCTGCTCTTGTAATTCATTCTGCATCCCGCCTTTACCACATATAACAAGCTTACTATCATGATATCCTTGTAATATTTTTGGCATTGCTGAAATTAAATGTTGTATTCCTTTTTCATATACTAGTCTTCCCATAAATAGAATTATTTTTTCATTGTCCATTGCATATCTTCTTCTAAAATTGTAATCTCTTTCTACTCCATTAAATAAACTTAAGTTTACACCATTTGGAATAACATTTATTTTCTCATATGGTAATCCAAATAATCTTTGTAATTCATTTTTCATATAATTACTATTTACTATTACTTCTGCAGATTCATATGTTAACATCCATTCTGTATCATTTATATATCTTTGTTGCTCATCTCTAATTCCACTGTTTCTTCCTGCTTCAGTTGCATGAATTGTTGATACTATTGGTATATTATAAGAATTCTTTAAAGTTTTTGCACTATATGCTACTAACCAGTCATGTGCATGTATAACGTCAAAGCTTCCTTCTTCATGCATAATCTCATTTGCTTTTGCTACCATATTAAAATTTAATTGCATAATCCAATCTATAAAATTATTAGGATTTATCATATAATTGTCAACTCTATAAACTTTAACACCTTTATCATCTTCAAAATATGGACTATCACCTTCTCTATAAGTTATTACTGTTACATCATGCCCATCTTTTAACATTGTTCTAGATATGTCATATACTACTCTTGCAATTCCTCCTACAATTCTTGGTGGATATTCCCAAGTTAACATTAGTATCTTCATACTACATACTCCCCTCTGATTTTATTTTCTTTAGTTATGCTTCGACATTTTTCTACTTGTTATATTGTATACAATAAATTAAAAAAAGTAAATGCTTTTTTTAAAAAAACATTTACTTTTTTTATTTTTATTATTAATTTTATTCATTATTTTGATTTTCTTGTTCTTGGTAATTCTCTGTCTGTTGATTATCTTGGTTCTCTTGATTTTCTTGTTCTTCTTGGTTCTCTTGATTTTCGCCATTTTCTACTTGTTGATTTTCTTGTGACTCTTGATTATTTTCATCTTGTTGTTCATTATTTGAATTATCATTTATTATTTGATTTTTTTCTGTTATACCTATTCTATCAAAATAATCTTTTACACTCATTATTCCATTATTAACCGAAATATAATAATTCCTTTGACCTTCACTAATTGTCATATATATATCATCTGCTACAGGAGCAGCAAATAATTCTTGACCAACTGAATTTAATAATGTATATTTTTTATCCTTACATGCAACAATTACATTATAGTTTGGTATAACTAATAAATTTATTGCATTCTTATTCGTTAATGTTACATATCCAAAACTATCATAAGAAAAATCTACAACTAATTTTCCATTTTTATCATATAACCCCCATAGATTATCTCTTCTTGCTGGGATTAAATTTTCTGCCAATATATATTTATTTTTTATATTATTTTGTGCAAACCTTGAAATATCCATTCCAATTTCATCATTTTCAATATAGATTTTTATTTTTCCCTTCGAATCTATAACACCATATTTATCATCTTTCTTTGCAACAAATAACCCACTCTCACTATCCATTAATTCTATAGAATCATACATTATTTCCACTTTAGTTCTTTTATCTTTTGAAATAATTCCATACTTATCATTGGTTTCTACTAAGAAATCTCCAATCCCATCTAAATAAGTTATATCATCATACTTTGCTTCAAGAATTTTGCTATCTCCATTCAAATTTATAACACCTATTTTAGAATTAGTTGCATCTTCTGCAATTAACATTTCATCCAATATTGCTTTTTGATTAGCAAACCTTTCGCTTAATTTTGAATAACCGTACCCTAATACTTTTGAAGTATATGCTTCAACCAAATATGGTAAAGTATATATATATATTTTATTTTCATCTTGACTATATGTAAAATTTACATTAAAAGCTTTTTCAATAGCCTCTGATGACGCATATAATGCTCCATCCATTGCTTTTACCGGTTTTTTAAAGTATACACATTCATAATTTTCTTTCTTTTCAGTTAAGTCTAATTTATAAATTTTATTAGATTTTAAAGAAAAATTAGCCACTTCATTTTCACATTGAACATAACATTTACTTAAATCTTCTGATTTATCACTATATTCACCATTGTAGCTATCATATCCCAAATAGCTTGCTACTTCTTTAATTGGTAAATATATTGTACCATCATTTTCTATAACTAACATTTGTCTGATTTTTTGGCTTTCTTTACCATCTAAAAATACTTTTAATGTTGTATTTTGAATATATATTAAGTATGATACTATTGCAATTATAATTATTACTACAAATATTATTGCACCTAATATAATTCCAGTTGTCTTTTTTTTCTTTTTTTCTTCTTTTTCTCTAAAACTTTCTTCAATTAAATTCATATGCATACCCCTCCATTATTTTACATAGCCGTATCTTTTGTAAAATTTTTCTTTAAATGATAATAAATTATCATTCTCTATTTCTATTTTAACCCTTTCCATTAAATTAGTCAAGAACTTTAGGTTATGAATTGATAATAATCTTACACCCAAAATTTCATTAGCCTTTATTAAATGCCTAATATAGGCTTTTGTATAATTTTTGCAAGTATAACAATCACAATCTTCATCTAATGGAGTCCAATCTCTTTCATATGTTGCATTTCTTACTACTACTTTTCCTTTTGAAGTCATAGCAGTTCCATTTCTTGCGATTCTTGTAGGAAGTACACAATCACACATATCTATTCCAGAAATAACAGCTTCAAGTAAATAATCTGGTGTTCCAACTCCCATCAAATATCTAGGTTTATCTTCTGGCATTAAAGGAGTTGTATATTTTAACATATCTAAGAACTCACTTTTAGGCTCTCCTACACTAATACCACCTATTGCATATCCAGGTAAATCTAATTGTATTAAATCTTTAGCACTTTGTTCTCTTAAATCTTTATAAAAACCACCTTGTATTATTCCAAATAATGCCTGTTTGTCTGTTGTTGTATGTGCCTCTTTACACCTTTTTGCCCATCTTGTTGTTCTTTCCATAGATTGTTTTGTATATTCATAAGTTGAAGGATATGGACAACATTCATCAAATGCCATAATTATATCTGCGCCTAAATCTTCTTCTATTTCCATAACAGATTCTGGTGAAAAGAAATGTTTACTTCCATCTAAATGTGATTTAAATTCGACACCTTCCTCATGAATAGTTCTTAAATCACCTAAACTAAACACCTGAAAGCCCCCACTATCTGTTAAAATTGGTCTATCCCAATTCATAAATTTATGGAGTCCTCCTGCTTCTTTTACAATTTTACTTCCTGGTCTTAAATATAAATGATATGTATTTGATAATATAATTTGTGCTTTTACATCCTCTTTTAATTCTTCAGGGGTCATTGATTTTACTGTTGCTTGTGTACCAACTGGCATAAATACTGGTGTTTGTATATCTCCATGTGGTGTATGTAAGATTCCCCTTCTAGCTCCTGTTTGTTTATCTTTATGTAAAAGTTCATAAGTTACTGCTTGTTCCATATTTTTCCTCTTTCAACAGATGATAATTTTTAGACAGAGTCAAAAATTATCGTCTATAATTATAATATTATTTTTATTTTTTGGTAATTTTTAATTCTTTCCTAAAATTACCATTGCATCACCAAAAGAAAAAAATCTATACTTTTCTTTTACCGCTTCTGCATAAGCACTCATTATATAGTCTTTTCCTGCTAAAGCTGATACCAACATTAATAATGTTGATTGTGGCAAATGAAAATTTGTTATTAATCCATCTATACATTTAAATTTATAACCTGGATAAATAAAGATTTTCGTATCACTTTCTATTGGTTTTACCATTCCAGTTTTTTCATCTGATATAGTTTCTAAAACTCTACAAGATGTTGTTCCAATTGCAATTACTCTTTTCCCTTCACGTTTTGCTTTATTTATTTTATCACAGTCCTCTTGTTTTATATAAAAATGTTCTGAATGCATTTTATGTTTTTCAACAACATCTTCTTTAACTGGTCTAAATGTTCCTATTCCTACATGAAGTGTTACATTTGCAATTGATATCCCTTTTTCTTGTATTTGATTCAATAATTCTGGTGTAAAATGTAAACCTGCTGTAGGCGCTGCCGCTGATCCATCATATTTTGCATAAACTGTTTGGTATCTATCTTTTTGTTTTAATTCTTCATGTATATATGGAGGTAATGGCATTAATCCTATTTTGTCAAGTATTTCGTTAAAAATTCCATCATAAAAAAATTTAACTTTTCTTGTTCCTCCTGGCATAATATCAATAATTTCTGCACTTAATATTCCATTTCCAAATATTACTTTTGTTCCAATATGAAGTTTATTTCCTGGTCTAACTATACTTTCCCATATATCTCCTTCTATATTATTTAATAATAGAAATTCAACATTTGCACCTGTTTCTTTTTTTCCATATAATCTTGCAGGTATAACTTTTGTATTATTTCTAACCAGTACATCTCCTGGATTTAAATAATTTATAATATCTTTGAATTGCTTATGTTCAATTGTTTGTTTTTCTTTATTTAAAACCATAAGTCTTGATTCATCTCTTTTTAGAAGAGGTGTTTGTGCAATTAGTTCTTCTGGTAAATCATAGTTGAATTCTGCTACTTTCAATCTTTAAGCTCCTTTCAAATATCCATATGTTTACAGGTATCAATGTAACATTTTTTCTTTATGAACCTATATCAAAAAGGACATTAATTTTGATTTTTAAATTATTAATAATTTCCTTTATTTCTTCAGTCAAATTTTGTGGTTCCTTAAATTCATTCATTTCATATGAACTATTAAAATTAATATTTTTAGCAGGTTTTAACATAAACACTTCTGGTGGTAATCCTATATTTCCACTTTCTGTTTTTATATTTTTATTCATATAATCTGTATACCAAATTTTTTGACCGATTAAATTATCTTCTTTATAACCATATAATTCTAAATCATGCAATTTTGGTCTTTCATATCCATATTCTTCTGCATTTCTTTCTAAAGTATGTAAAAATTCATGTAAAAATACTTCCTCCGGAAATTGATTTATTCTAGTATTATATTTATATATATAACTTTTTGTACTGTTTGGTAATCTTATATTTGAAAATCCTATTCCAAAATAATCCATTCCACCTAAACCTATCCAATCATTTATTTGAATATCATTTTGATGTTTTTCATCTCCAAGTCTTACTACAACAAATATATGATCATAATCATTTTGTTTTATTATATCCTCTATATTTTTTTCTACATTTTCAGGTGATACATAATATCCAAATTCATCATCATAAGATAATTCTGTAAGAGGTGTACTTATTTCATAAATATTTGTTTTAGCTTTCATTTTACCTTGAGATAATATTTCTACACTTGTTTCAAATCTTTTCAACGTATCAGTTATATCATCAATATCATTACCTGTTACTTCTAGTTTTGTTTGATTTCCTTCTATATTAACATCAGTATTTTTTAATATAAAGCAAGCAAATTTCCATTCATTATTATTATCTGTTACTCCTTCTTTTAGAGTAAAATTTGAAAACCAAGCTTCTCCCTTTGCATTTCCTAGATATCCACCAAGTCTAAAACCTAATTTTATACTTTCTCTATTTTTTGAATTAAAAATCAACTCTATTTTTTGCCATTCTGATGTTCCTTTTATCGCAACAGATCTTTCTGTAGTACCTTCTATTGAAATTTGAGCTCCAACTCCTGAAGCATTTTCTTTAGATATTACATCTCTAGTTTTAACCATACAAGTTACTTTGTATGGTTTATTTTTTTCTACTTTAATTTCTTTATAAAACATAGCATCATTATAATCTGGTGAATTGATTTTATAACTAGCTATATCTGAATATTTTTCTTTAGAGTCTCTTTTAAATTCTGATTGATTTAAATTTTCTTCACTTCTCACAAAATCTTTGAAGTTATTTTCTTGATAATATTGATAAACAATATATATACAAATACATAATACAATTAGTATTATTATATATGAAATTTTTTCAAACTTACTTTCTTTTTTGTCGTTCATAAAAATGATATCCCTTTCTGAAATATTTGATTTATAAACGAAAGAAGGCTTTTCGCCTTCTTTTATTGCTATTCTTCAGATTCTTTATTATAATCTTCTTTATTTTTTTCTGCATCGTCTTTTTCGGCTAAATCTTTCATACTTAAATTAATTCTTCCTTGTTCATCTATGTCTATTACTTTAACAGTTACTTTTTCTCCAACATGAAGTACATCTTCTATATTTTTTATTCTTTCATTAGATATTTTAGAAATATGTAACAAACCTTCTTTTCCATTAACTCCTATATCTACAAATGCTCCAAAATTCATCAATTTTGTTACTTCACCATAGTAAATTTCTCCAACTTCAACCTCTCTTACTATGTCTTCTACCATTTCTAATGCTTGTTTTCCTTTTTCTCTATCTACAGAATAAATAAATACTTGTCCATCTTCTTCAATGTCAATCTTTACACCTGTTTCATCTATTATTTTATTTATTGTTTCTCCACCTTTTCCAATAACATCTTTTATTTTTTCTACTTTGATTTTAGTTGTTATTATTCTTGGTGCATATTCAGATATATCTTCTCTTGGTTTGTTAATTACAGGCATCATTACATCATTTAAAATATGTGCTCTTGCTTTTCTAGTTTTCTCAAATGCCTCAGCTATTATTTCATAAGTTAATCCATCACATTTAATATCAACTTGAATTGCTGTAATTCCCTTCTCAGTTCCTCCAACTTTAAAATCCATATCTCCGAAAAAGTCTTCTAATCCTTGAATATCTACTAACATTACATAATCTTCATCATTATCTGGATTTGTAACTAATCCTGTTGAGATTCCAGCTACTGGTCTTTTTATTGGTACACCTGCATCCATTAATGACAAAGTACTTCCACATATACTTGCTTGTGATGTTGAACCATTTGAAGATAAAACCTCTGATACAACTCTTATTGCATATGGAAATTCTTCTTTTGATGGTAATACAGGAACCAATGCTTTTTCAGCTAATGCTCCATGTCCTATTTCTCTTCTTCCTGGTCCTCTTGATGGTCTTGCTTCTCCTACTGAATAACTTGGAAAATTATAATGATGCATATATCTTTTAGATTCTTCTGTATCTATTCCATCTAATACTTGCTCTTCACTCATCATACCAAGTGTTGCAATTGACATAACCTGAGTTTGTCCTCTAGTAAACAATGCACTACCATGAACTCTTGGAAGTAATCCAACTTCACATGATAATGGCCTTATTTCATCTAACGCTCTTCCATCAACTCTTTTATGTTCTACAAATATCATTTCTCTGACACATTTTTTCTCAACTTTATAAATAGCTTCCCCTAAGTCTGATTTGTGTTCTTCAAAAGCTTCTTCTCCATATTTTTCTTTATATGATTCCTCAATTTTAGCTGTTAACTCATCAACATTATTGTCTCTAATTGTTTTATCTTCTTCTTGAACAGCTTCTTTCATTTCTAATTTAAAGTTTTCTTCTACATATTCATATACATCATGATCAACTTCAAATGACTGATATTCAAATTTTGTTTTTCCTATTTCTTCCTGAATATTAGAAATAAATTTACATATTTTCTTAATTTCTTCATGTGCTGTTTTTATTGCTTCTAACATTACATCGTCTGGTACCTCATTTGCACCAGCTTCTATCATTGTTATTTTTCTTTCTGTTCCAGCAACTGTTAGTGTTAAGTCACTATTTTTTCTTTCTCTTTCTGTTGGATTTATTATTATTTTACCATCAACTAATCCTACTGCAACTGCCGCTGTTGGTCCATTAAATGGAATATCTGATATTGCCAATGCAGATGCTGCACCTATCATTGCAGCAACTTCTGGTGAGTTATCTTGTTCAACACATAAAACAGTTGCTACAACAACAACATCATTTCTAAAATCTTTTGGAAATAAAGGTCTTAATGGTCTATCTATTGCTCTTGATGTTAAAATAGCTTTATCACTTGGTTTTCCCTCCCTTTTCAAAAAACTTCCTGGTATTTTTCCTACTGAATATAATTTTTCTTCAAAATCAACTGATAAAGGGAAAAAATCTATTCCATCTCTTGGTTCTTTTGATGCTGTAACATTTACCATTACGCAAGTATCTCCATAACGTACTAAAACGCTTCCATTAGCTAATCCTGCCATTTTTCCTGTTTCAATTACTAGTTTTCTTCCTGCTAGTTCTGTTTCATAAGTTTTAAACATATTTAATTCTCCTTTTCTTTTTATTTGTCAAGTAAGCTTTTAGATGGTAACCTCTATTATATTTTACTTTTTAAATAAAATATAATACAAGCTACTTTTCTAATTACTCCTTGACATTTTTTATAATCACATAAAAGCCTCATAAGTTGAGGCTTTTTCTGTTATTATTTTCTTAATCCTAATTTTTCAACGATTTCTCTATATCTGTTAACATCTTTTTTTGCTAGATAATTTAAAAGATTTCTTCTTTTACCTACCATTTTTAATAATCCTCTTCTTGAGTGATTATCCTTTTTGTGTATTTTTAAGTGTTCTGTTAATTCGTTGATTCTCTCTGTTAAAAGAGCAATTTGAACTTCTGGTGATCCAGTATCATTTTCATCTCTTTTATGTGTCAAAATAATTTCTTGTTTTCTTTCCTTTGTCATATTTTACACCTCCTATTTTTTTCGTTTTCCTTTAACCGAGCTAAGGTAGTATTAGGTGCTCTGCTTTAGCTAAGTAAAAGGTATGCTTTTTATAGCATACCTATTATATATTATTTTTCATAAAATTTCAAGTGGTTTGGCTGATTTTTACCATTTTATTTTAAATTCTCTCATAAACAACAAAATCAAAATCAATGTCATTTTTTTCTTTTTTATTTCCTTTTTCTCTTGATATCTCTTTCCAAGTATTTTCACTTATCTTTGGAAAGAAAACATCACCATCAAATTCTTTATTAATTTCTGTTACATACATTTTTTTTACATAAGGCATTAAAAAATTATAAATCATTGAACCACCAATAACAAAAACTTCTTCCTCTCCTTCTATTAATTCCTGTATTTCAAGCAAAGAATGTACTACTTCTACATTTTCATCTTTAATTTTCAAATCCGGATTATTACTAAAAATAATATGTTTTCTATTTGGTAGAACTCCTCCGAATTGATTCAAAAGTTTTTCTTCCCATTATCATAGTATGTCCTGTTGTAAGTTCTTTAAAACGCTTCATATCTTCGGGAATATGCCATATTAGCTGATTATCTTTTCCTATTATATTATTTTTTGCTTTTGCTACTATTATACTTAACATTTTCTATTCTCCTTTACACTGCTACTGGAATTTTTCCAAGTTTTATTTCTTTATTATAATCATAATTTTTAATTTCAAAATCTTCTACTTTAAATTTATAAAAATCTTTTGTATCATTATTTATAATTAATTTTGGACTACATTCTACAGGTTCTGCTTCAATTAATTTCTTAATCAAAGGAATATGTCTATCATAAATATGACAATCACCTATATTGTGTGTTAGTGTTCCAACTTCTAATCCTACAACTTGAGCAAACATACATAATAGTGCTGCATATTGCATGATATTCCATCCATTTGCTGCTAACATATCTTGTGAACGTTGATTTAAAATAAGATGTAATTTTCCACCTTTTACCAACCATTGTGTCGAATAAGCACATGGTTCTAGATTCATATCTTTTAATTCTTCATGATTAAACAGATTTGTCATGATTCTACGACTTGCAGGGTCATTTTTTAATAAATACAAAACATAATCAACTTGATCCATTAATTTAATTCCTTCTTTTGTTTTGAATTCATATTTTTTTGCAAATTGATATCCATAAGCTTTTCCTATAGTTCCATCATCTCCTGCCCATTGATCCCATATATGTGAATTTAATTCTTCTACTTTATTTGATTTTTTCTGCCATATCCATAAAATCTCATCAATTGCTCTTTTTACTGTTTTACTATTATTTCTAAGTGTTATCATCGGAAATTCTTTACCTACATCATAAACATTTTGAACTCCAACTATTGATATATAGTTTGCCTCTGCTCCATCATCCCATCTAGTTCTAACACCTGTTCCTTCTGAAGAATACCCTTCTTCAATTATTTTTTTACAAGTTTCAATAAAATGTTTGTCTGCTTGTGTCATAATTAATACCTCCTTTTAATACTCCCATTTTGGTACATATTCTTCCTCATGATCTCCAAGTTCTTGAACATAGCCATTTTCAATTCCTAATTTTTCAATATAATTTTCAATTTTATTCCATTCTTCATTTGTCAATTTTCTATTTATTTTAGCATTTTCTTTTGCTTTATAAGTTGGAAAATACTGAGCCATTATACTAATATATACTTCCTTAGGCAAATTATCATATAGCCACTTTAATACTTTTTTACTATTCTCTATATAATTTGGTAATACTAAATGTCTTACTATTACACCTTTTTTTACCATTCCATTTTCATTAAATACTGGAGCCCCCACTTGCCTTACCATTTCTTTAATAGCTTTAGTAGCTATCTCAAAATAATTATCCACATTTGAAAGCTCTTTTCCTAATTTATTTTCCGAATATTTTAAATCTGGAAGATAAATGTCAATATATCCTTCTAACAGCTGTAAAGTTTCCACTTTTTCATAACTATTTGTGTTATAAACTATTGGTAATTTTAAACCTTTTTGTTTTGCTATTTTTATTGCTTCTATAATTTGAAGTACATAACTTGTAGGTGTAACCAAATTAATATTTTCAACATTATTTTCTTGTTGTTTCAAAAAGATTTCTGCTAACTCTTCAGCTGAGATTTCTTTACCTTTTCCAAATTGACTAATTTCATAGTTTTGACAATATACACAATTCAAATTACAATTAGAAAAAAACACTGTACCTGAACCATTTTTTCCACTTATACATGGTTCTTCAAAATTATGAATCGAATACAATGCTATTTTTATTTTGTCTGTTGCCTTACATCTTCCAATTTTCCCATTATTTCTGTTAATATTACATTGATGTGGACATATTTTGCAATTATTTAATTCTTGTAACATTTTTGCTCCTACTCTTTTTCTACTTTTTGTATATATAATTTTTCATTTAAAATATTTAAATAAACTATCTTTTTATTAAATCTATTTATATTATTTTTAACTATTTCTTGTATCTTTGTTTCTGTTTCATCTTCTTTAACTTTTCCAATTTCTTCATTTTGTAAATTTCTAATAATAACATTATTATTTTCTGAATAATCTTCTAAATATTCAATAATCTCAACTTTATAACCTTCTTGTGTTTTGATTATATTATTTAATAAAAATACATCTTCTTCTTCATCAAATTGTGTTTGAGTAGCTATATACTTACTTTCATCATATTTTAAGCTTTCATTTCCTTCTTTTGGAAATTCTTTTTTAAAATTCTCTCCAAATATTTCTTTTGATTTTTCTTGTATTTCTTCATAAGTTAATTCATAGTTATCCAAATTCTTCTTTATGACTTCCCAAATCCATAAATCGTCAGCTTCATTTATATTGTCAAAACATGGTAAAGCCTCATTTGTTATTTCTTTCCACATATATATTTTAGATATATAATCTTCTATATTTTCAATTTCTTGAACATTTATATTATTTTTAGAACCTGTTTCAAGCTTTAGATATAAAATCATTCCTGCTAATATAGCTAGTAATATAAAAATAATAATAACAAGTTTTTTCATCAAACTCCTCCATTGTTATTACTATATCACAAAAAAAATTCCCGGTCAATAAAAAAAGAATAGGTTCATTTTAACTGAGATTTTGACTAATGGAAACTTGGATATTCTAGCATGGTGTGGCACAGTGTGTCCTTATTTATTTATCTTACTGTTCATTACGTTTAAAAAGAAATTGTAACTTAATATTTTGAGCCTCTCTCATGTTCAAAATGTATTATATTATTTTGCATGTAATTACGAATGCGACCTAAAAAGCTTTAGAATGTGTTATATTAGAAAATGAGGGATGTTCACGGTACTTGAGTGTACGAAAGGGTCTGAGTGAAGGAGGCTCGTTTTCTAATATAACACATTCTTAGCGTATGAAAGGGAGCCGAGTAATGGAATAAAAAATAATATAATACATTTTGCCCTGAGCATTCCTCAAAATATTAATAACAATTTCTATTTTTCACTTCAATCAAACGTAAGATAAATAAATAAGGACACACTGTGCCACACCATGCTAGAATATCCAAGTTTCCATTAGTCAATAATCTTCGTTATTTTCCAATAAATTGTTGAACATACATTTTGCCATATTTAGCACTACTTACTACTCCAATTCCAGTATAGTTAAAACTAGAATTTAAAATATTTGCTCTATGTCCAGATGAATTCATCCAAGCTGTTACAGCTCCACTATTACTTGAATTTGCTGCAATATTTTCTCCAGCAGTTTTATATGATATACCAAAACTTTTCATCATATCAAATGGTGACCCATAAGTTGGTGATTGATGAGAAAAATAATTATTAGATACCATATCTTCTGCCTTTATTCTTGCAACTCTTTGAAGTTCATTATCTATTTTTAAAGCCGTTAATCCATTATTTTTCCTCTGTTGATTTATTAGATTAAATACTTCTTGTTCATCTGCATTCATTCCACTTGTTGTTTGTGTCCCTGAGCTTTGACCTTTTGAACTACCAGTATTGCTTGGATAAATAGCTTTTACATAATCTTTGCTAACAGCTCCAACATGGTCATCATCAGTTTGAATAATATACCATGTTCCAACTCCTGCAAATACACGTATATATTCATTTTTCTTTACAGTTGTAATTATAGGATAATTTGTACCTGGACCACTTCTAACATTTAATTTTGTTGCTGTTACCAAACCTGTTGAAAAATCAATCTTATAATAATGTTGCATTCCAAAAGATGTTGATACTTTACTTATCATTATTACAAATACAATTATAGAAAGAATTTTTAATATCCTTTTTTTCTTTAAAGTTATAACCTTCATAAAAAAACACCTCCATACCAAATTTTATTGGCATAAAGATGTCTTTATTACTTTTTTATATTTTATGCAGTTTCTTTTTCATTATTTTGTGGAATTTGTCTTTTCTTTTTTACAAAAGGTTTACGCCTTTCTTTATTTTCTCCAACAACTGTTTCAGGTCCTGCATTTTCTGTAACAGTTGCTTTTGTTATAATACATTTTTCAATATTTGGATTTGATGGTATATCAAACATAATATCTCTCATTATTTCTTCAATAATTGAACGAAGTCCTCTCGCTCCCGTTTTTCTTTCAATTGCCTTTTCAACTATTGCCTCTATTGCATCTTGATTAAATGTTAATTCTACTCCATCAATTTCAAATAATTTTTGATATTGTTTTATTAATGAATTTTTTGGTTCTACTAAAATTTGTATTAAGGCTTGTTTATCTAAATCTTTTAGAGTTGCTACAATTGGAAGCCTTCCTATAAATTCTGGTATTAATCCAAATTTTAATAAATCTTGTGGTAATAATTCCTTAAATACTTCATATTTATTAACATCTTTTTTACTTGCAACTGTTTTTCCAAATCCAATAGCCTTTTCCCCAGTTCTATCCTTAATTATATTTTCCAAACCTTCAAAAGCTCCTCCACATATAATTAAAATATTTTCTGTATTTATTTGTATTAACTCTTGATTTGGATGTTTTCTGCCTCCTTGTGGTGGTACAGATGCTATTGTTCCTTCTATAATTTTTAGTAAAGCTTGTTGTACACCTTCTCCACTCACATCTCTAGTAATAGATGGATTTTCAGATTTTCTTGTTATTTTATCTATTTCATCTATATATATAATTCCTTTTTCTGCTTTTTGTATATCTCCATCTGCCGCCTGAATTAGTTTTAAAAGAATGTTTTCCACATCTTCTCCAACATATCCAGCTTCTGTTAATGTTGTCGCATCTGCTATTGCAAATGGTACATTTAAGATTTTTGCAAGTGTTCTTGCAAGTAGTGTTTTTCCACATCCTGTAGGTCCTAATAGTAATATATTGCTTTTTTGAATTTCTACATCATCTTCTCTAGCATTTTCTTCATGTGCAATTCTTTTATAATGATTATAAACTGCAACAGATAAAGTTTTCTTTGCTTCTTCTTGACCAATTACATAATCATCTAAAACTTTTTTTATTTCTTTTGGACTAGGAACATTATCTAACTCATTTAAAGTATAACCTGCTTTTTCATCATCATATAATTCCGCTTCAATTATACTTGTACATAGATCTACACATTCGTCACAAATATATACCCCAGGTCCTGCAACAATTTTCTTAACATTTTCTTGAGATTTTCCACAAAAAGAGCATCTAACACTCTTTGGAATATTATTGTTTCTTGCCATAAAACTATTCCTTTCTTATTAATTATTTTCTTTTGTCCATAATTCCATCAATTAATCCATATTTTAAAGCTTCTTCAGCTGTCATATAATTATCTCTTTCAGTATCCTTTTCAATTGTTTCAATAGATTGACCTGTTCTTTCACTTAAAAATCTATTTAATTTTTCTCTTGTTTTAACTAAGTGATCTGCATGTATTTTAACTTCAGTTGCTTGCCCTGAAATTCCTCCACCACCTATTAATGGTTGATGAATTAATATTTCAGCATTTGGAGTAGCAAATCTTTTTCCTTTTTCACCAGCTGCTAATAATGCTGCTCCCATACTAGCTGCCATTCCTATACAAATTGTAGAAACTGGACATGAAATGTAATTCATTGTATCTATAATTCCCATTCCATCAGTTATAGATCCACCAGGTGAGTTAATATATAAACTAATTTCTTTATCTGGGTCTTCTGATTCTAAGAATAATAATTGAGCAATTATTAGGCTTGAAGTTGTTGGATTAACATCTTCTCCTAAAAATATAATTCTATCTTTTAATAATCTTGAGAAAATATCATAAGATCTTTCTCCTCTATTTGTTTGTTCAATAACATAAGGTACTAAACTATTTTTTTCTAACATATTTTTTCCTCCTTCAATGTCCATTTGGTGACAGGTCCATTTTGGACATCTCTATTTTACTTTTGCATTTTTTACTAAGAAATCTATTGCTTTTTCTGATTCTAATCCTTGTTTTATGTAATTTCTTACATTTTCATTTTTTATAAATTCTTCATCATTTTCTTTGCCATAATTTTTAGCCATTTCTTTTATTTTTTCTTCTATTTCTTTATCAGTTACTTCAATTTTTTCTGCTTTTATTACTGCTTCTAAAGCTAATCTTGATTTTATTGCTTCTACTGCTTGTGGTTCATATTCTTTTTTCATTTCATCTTGAGTTTTTCCCATCATTTGAAGATATTGATCTAATTTTAAACCTTGATATGATAAACGTTGTTCCATATCTTTTAACATATTTTCTGTTTCAGTTTCTATCATTCCTGATGGAATTTCTACTTTTACATTTTCACATAATTTTTTGATTACTGCATCTTGTGTTTCATATTTTGCTCTTTCTTCATTTTGTTTTTCTTGTTTTGCTTTAATATCTTCTTTTAATTCTTTTAAAGTATCAAATTCACTAACGTCTTTTGCAAATTCATCATCTAATTTTGGTAATTCTTTTTTCTTTATTTCATGAACTTTAACTTTAAATGTTGCATCTTTTCCTGCTAATTCTTTAGAGAAATATTCTTCTGGGAATTTTACATTTATGTCTTTTTCTTCATCTATTTTCATTCCAATTATTTGATCTTCAAATCCTGGTATAAAAGTGTTACTTCCTATTTCTAATTCATGATTTTCTGCTTTTCCACCTTCAAATGCTACTCCATCTACAAAGCCTTCAAAATCTATTGTTACAATATTTCCTTTTTTAACTGGCTTATCCTCTATAGTGATTAATCTTGAATTATGTTCTTGCATATGTCCTAATTCATGTTCTATATCTTCATCTGATACATTATACTCTATTTTTTCTATTTCTATACCTTTATATTTTCCTAATTCTGCTTCTGGCTTTGTTTGCATTACAGCTTCAAATATTAGGTCTTTTCCTTTTTCTATTTGTTTAACATCAATATCAGGTCTACTTACTACATCTATTTTATTTTCTTTTACAGCTTCTTCTAAAGCTTCACCTGCTATTTCATTAAATGCATCTTCATAGAAAATTTCTTTTCCATAATATTTTTCTACTATTTGCATTGGTGCTTTTCCTTTTCTAAATCCTGGTATATTAAAATATTTTGCACTTTTAAAATATACTTTTTTTATTGCTTCATCAAATTTTGATGCCTCTATTGTTAGTTCTAATTTTACTTCATTTGCATTTTTTGTTTTTTCTACTTTACAATTCATTATTATTCAATCCTTTCTTTATAAATAGCTTTTTTATTATACCACATTTTTGCCATTTTGCAAGGATTTTTTTATATTTTTCAAAAAATACT
>CAMNPT010000028.1 GCA_946548575.1 uncultured Clostridium sp.
AAAAATATGAAAATTACTTCTATAAATTACACACAAAAAATTAATTTAAAAAATCTTCCAAAAAGTGTTGTAAAAAATCAAATTATTGATATAATAATAAAAAACACTTTTAGGAGGATTTTTTATATGTTAAAAAAAGTAGGAATATTAGCAAATGGAGGAGACGTTTCAGGATTTAATGCTGTTATAAGAGCTATAGTAAAAACAGCAGAAAACAACGGAATAGAATGTTATGGAATAATAGATGGATACAATGGATTAATCAAAAAAGATTACGAAATATTGACAACTGCAGCACATGGAGAAGCACTTGGAATTTTACCAAGAGGAGGTTCAATTATAGGTTCATCTACAAATGCAAATATTTTTAATTATAAAGTAATAAATGAAGATGGAAGTGTTGAATATAAAGACTTATCTGATCAAGCAATTCAAAATATAAAAGAATTTGGATTTGATTGTATATTTACACTAGGTGGAGATGGAACACAAAAATCAGCTAGAGACCTTTCAACAAAAGGAGTTAATGTAATTGGAGTTCCAAAAACAATTGATAATGATGTTGCTTGTACTGAAATAACATTCGGATACAATACAGCAGTTTCAGTTGCAATGGAAGCATTAGATAGATTACACACAACAGGAGCTACACATCATAGAATAATGGTATTAGAAGTAATGGGAAGATATGCAGGATGGATAGCATTAGAAGCAGCAATAGCTGGAGGCGCAGATGTTGCTTTAATTCCTGAAATTCCTTATGATATACAAAAAGTAGCTAATAAAATTGAAAATAGAAGAAAAAGAGGCAAGGATTTTAGTATAGTTGTTGTGGCAGAAGGTGCTAGACCAATTAATGGAAAAATGACAGTAGCTAAAATTAGAAATAATGGAAAAGGTGTAGATAATACAAAACTTGGAGGAGTTGGACAAGTAGTAGGAAAACAATTAGAAGAATTAACAGGTTTAGAAGCAAGAAATACAACACTTGGATATATGCAAAGAGGAGGAACTCCAACAGCTTATGATAGAGTATTATCAACTAAATATGGAACAAAAGCAATGGAACTTGCACTTGAAGGCAAATTTGGAACACTAGCAGTAATAAAAAACGGAAAACTTGATTCTGTTTCTTTAGAAGATGTTGTTGGAAATAACAAAGAAATAGGAGCAGTATCAGGAAATACAGAAGAAAGCAACATTAGAAAAGTAACAATGGATCATGATTTAGTAAAAACAGCAAGATATGTTGGAATCAACTTGGGGGATTAAGGGACGTTCTTTCTTTCCCTGTTTTAGGGATTAGGGGACACTCTTACAAATAAAGTTTTTAAATTTATATAATTATTCAAAGGAGGAAATTAGAAATGTCAGTAGAAAAATTCGTATTAAATGAGACATCATATTTTGGTAAAGGAGCAAGAGAAGTATTACCAGAAGAAATAAAAAAGAGAGGATTTACAAAAGTATTTTTAGTAACAGATGAATCTCTTATAAATGCAGGTGTTACTAAAAAAGTTGAAACAGTTTTAAAAAAGGCAAAAATACCATATACAGTATATAGCAAGGTAAAACCAAATCCAACAATTAAAAATGTAAAAGATGGTGTAACATCTTGTAAAAGGTCAAAAGCTGATTTAATTGTTGCAGTTGGTGGAGGTTCTAGTATAGATACTGCAAAAGGAATTTCAATTGTAATGACAAATGAAGATAGAAAAGATATAAAATCTTTAAATGGATTATCAAACACTCTTAATAAGGGAATGCCAGTAATTGCACTTCCTACAACAGCTGGAACTGCTGCAGAGGTAACAATAAATTATGTTATAACAGATGAAGATGCAAAAATTAAAATGGTTTGTGTAGACCCAAATGATATTCCTATTTTAGCAATAATTGATTCAGAATTAATGGAATCAATGCCAAAAGGTTTAGCAGCAGCTACAGGAATGGATGCTCTAACACATGCAGTTGAAGGTTATATAACAGCAGCACATAATACAATGTCAGATATGTTTCATATGCAAGCAATAAAAATGATTTTTAAATATTTACCTTCAGCAGTAAATGATAAAGAACCAGAAGCAGTAGAAAAAATGGGAATGGCTCAATATATTGCCGGAATGGGATTTAGTAATGTAGGACTAGGAATAGTACATTCAATGGCACATCAATTAGGAGCAGTATATGATACACCACATGGAATAGCAAATGCAATGTTATTACCAACAGTAATGAGATTTAATGGAGAAGATCCAGCTACAGCGCAAAGATTCAGAGAAATTTTATGTGAAATTGGAAGACCAGATGCTGCAGATTTAAATGATCAAGATGTTATAAATACATTTGTATGGATGATATCAGAACTTAGTAAATCAGTTGGAATTACAACTACAATAAAAGATTATGGAGCAAAAGAAGAAGATTTTGAAATGCTTGCAGAAAAAGCAATGAATGATCCATGTAAACCAGGAAATCCAAGAGAAGTATCTAAAGAAGACTTTATAGAATTATTTAGAAGAGCAATGTAAAAAACTATTGCATTTTTTGCAAAAATGTGTAATAATAGTAACATAATATTTAAAAACAATAAAAAAGAGGAGTAAGTTTATAGTTTTGGTAAGAAGAGAAAAGGGTCATTGGCTGAAAGCCCTTATGCTAAAAATAAACTGAAGGTAGCTTTTTTGTTGATATTCTGAGAAACATAAGATTTAAGAATATCCGTATAAGCAACGTTAAAGGCTAACTAAGATATCATTTTTTAAATGATAATTAAGGTGGTACCGTGAGAAATTTTATGCTCGCCCTTAAGATAGGGGCGAGCATTTTTGAATTTTAAGAAATAAAAGATATGTTCAAAAGGAGATTATAACCAAATGGACAAAAAGGAGGAAAAATTATGTTAAATGAAAAATTTAACCCAAGTGATTTTGAAAGTAAATTATATAAGGAATGGGAGGAAAAAGGTTACTTTAAACCAAGTATGGACAAAACAAAAGAAAGCTTTTGTATTATGATGCCACCACCAAATGTAACAGGTAAATTACATATGGGGCATGCTTTAGATGGTACAATACAAGATATATTAATTCGTTTTAAAAGAATGCAAGGATATAATACTTTATGGCTTCCAGGTTCAGACCATGCAGCAATTTCTACAGAAATGAAAGTAGTTCAAAAATTAAGAGAAGAAGGTAAAACAAAACAAGATTTAGGAAGAGAAAAATTTTTAGAAGAGTCTTGGGATTGGACACATAAATATGGTGGTATTATTCAACAACAACAAAGAGCATTAGGATGTTCTTGTGACTGGGATAGAAATAGATTTACTCTAGATGATGGAATGAGTGATGCAGTATTAGAGCAATTTATAAAACTATATAAAAAAGGATTAATTTATAAAGGAACAAGAATGGTAAATTATTGCCCAAGTTGTAAAACATCAATTTCTGATGCAGAAGTTGAATATAAAGAAGAAGCTTCCCATTTATGGCATATAAGATATGAAATTGTTGGAGAAAAAGGTAAATATGTTGAAGTCGCAACAACAAGACCTGAAACAATGTTAGGAGATACAGCTGTTGCTGTTCATCCAGATGATGAAAGATATAAAGATATTATAGGAAAAAAATGTATACTACCATTAATGAATAAAGAAATTCCAATAATTGCAGATGAATTTGTTGAAAAGGAATTTGGTACAGGATGTGTTAAAATAACACCAGCACATGATCCAAATGATTATGAAGCAGGTTTAAAACATAATTTAGAAATAATAGAAGTATTTGATGAAGATTACAAAATGGGAGATTTACTACCAGAACTTAAAGGAATGGAAATTTTAGAAGCTCGTAAAGAAATTATAAAAAAACTAGAAGAAAGTGGCAATTTAGTAAAAACAGAAGATTACACACATAATGTAGCAAAATGCGAAAGATGTAAAAGTACAATAGAACCTAAAGTTTCTATGCAATGGTTTGTATCTATGAAAGAACTAGGAAAAAGAGCAGCAGATTCTGTTAGAAATGATGAAATGAGGTTTATACCAAAAAGATTTGAAAAACAATATTTTAATTGGTTAGATAATATTCAAGACTGGTGTATCTCAAGACAATTATGGTGGGGACATAGAATTCCTGCATATTATTGTGATAAATGTGGACATATAAATGTATCTAAAACAAAACCAGAAAAATGTGAGAAATGTGGAGAAAGAGAATTGCATCAAGACCCAGACACATTAGATACATGGTTTAGTTCAGCATTATGGCCATTTTCAACACTTGGTTGGCCTGATACTGAAAATGAGGATTTTAAAATGTTTTATCCAACAAACGTATTAGTTACAGGATTTGATATTATAACTTTCTGGGTATCAAGAATGATGACACAAGGATTGGAATTTACAGGAAAAGCACCATTTAAAGACACATTAATACATGGAATAATAAGAGATAGTCAAGGAAGAAAAATGTCAAAAACATTAGGAAATGGAATTGACCCAATAGAAGTAATAGACAAATATGGTGCTGATAGCCTAAGATTTTCTGTACTTTCTGGAACAACAATGGGAAATGACATTAGATATATGCCAGAAAAACTAGAACAAGCATCAAACTTCGCAAATAAAATATGGAATGCCGCAAAATTTATAATAATGAATAGACCAGAAGAAGAAAAGATAATAAAATTTGAAAAAGATGATTCAAAATGGAAAAAATTAAATATATCAGACAAATGGATTATAAATAAATTAAATAAATTAATAACAGAAATAACAAACAACATAGAAAATTATGATTTAGGAATTGCAATAGATAAAATATATAGTTTTATATGGAATGAATTTTGTGATTGGTATATTGAAATTGCAAAACTTGGACTATATAGTGAGAATGAAGAAGAGAAAATAAAAACATCTTATGTATTAGATTATGTATTTAGAAATTGTTTAAAACTATTACATCCATTTATGCCATTTGTTACAGATGAAATATATCGTAATTTAATAAACTATGATAATAAAGATTTAATGATATCTGAATGGCCAAAAGAAGATAAAACTATAAAATTTGATTTTGAAGAAGAAATAATTCAAAACATAAAAGCAATAATTGTTGAAATTAGAAATATAAGAGCAACAAAAAATATACATCCAAGTAAAAAAGCAGAATTAATATTTGTAACAACAAAATACGAAAAAGAATTAAAACAATTAGAAGATATGCTATTAAAATTAGGATTTGGAAGTAAATTAATAATAAAAACAGAAAAAAGTGGTATTCCAGAAAATTCAATTAATATAATTCAAAATGAAATAGAATTATATATGCCACTTGAAGATTTAATAGATTTTGAAGAAGAAAGAAAAAGACTAGAACAAGAAAAACAAAAATTACAAAATGAAGTTTCAAGATGTGAAAAAATGCTATCAAACCCAGGTTTTATAAATAAAGCACCACAATCAAAAATAGACGAAGAAAAAGCAAAACTTATAAAATATAAAGAAATGCTTGAAAAAGTGGAAGAAAGCCTAAAAATACAAAAATAAAAAAGGAATTAAATTAATATAATATTAATATGAAATAATTTAGGAGGTTTTGTTATGCAAAAAATATGTGTTATATTTGGTGGAATGTCAACAGAAAACGAAGTTTCAGTTATATCTGCAAATTCAATATTAGAAAATTTAGATAGAGAAAAATATGAAGTCTTTCCAATTTATATTGATAAAGATGGAACTTGGTATGAATATGAAGAAAAAAATGTTATACACAAATATAAAATAGAAAATATAATAGAATATTTAGAAAATATGGATATAGTATTTCCTGTTCTACATGGTTTATATGGAGAAGATGGAACAATACAAGGATTGTTTGAATTATTAAAAAAACCTTATGTAGGATGCGGAGTATTAGCATCAAGTATAGGTATGGATAAAGTGTATACAAAAGTAATTTTTGAAAAAGCAGGATTAAAACAAGTAAAATATGAATATATAAGAAAATATAAAGATAACTGGATATATGTAGATAATAAATTTAATGAGGAAATTTTAAATTTAGACGAGGTAACAGAAAAAATTATAAAAAAATTAAAATTTCCAATGTTTATAAAACCATCTAACTCAGGATCTAGTGTAGGTATAAGAAAAGCAAAAAATAAAAATGAATTAAAATTAGCAATAAATTATGCATCAAGATATGATAGAAAAATAATAATAGAAGAAGGAATAGAAGGAAGAGAGGTAGAATGTGCAGTTCTAGGAAATGAAGATGTCAAAGCATCTGAAGTTGGAGAAATTATATCAGCAGAAGAATTTTATAGTTATGATGCAAAATATAATAACACATATTCTAAAACCATTGTTCCAGCAGAAATACCTGTTAAATTATCAAATAAAATAAAAAAACAAGCAATAAAAGCTTTTAAAGCAATAGATGGTAAAGGTTTATCAAGAGTTGACTTTTTTATAGAAAAAGACACTGATGAAATATATATAAATGAAATAAATACTTTACCTGGATTTACAAGTATAAGTATGTATCCTAAATTATTTGAAGCAAGTGGAATTGGATATAAAGAATTATTAGATAAATTAATAAAATTAAGCGAGAGGGATTGAGGGACGTTCTTTCCTTCCCTCTTTTAGGGATTAGGGGACACTCCTTAGCTTATTGGCTAGGGAATGTGTCCCTAATTTTTTTGTCGAAAAGTTTTCAAATTTCGACAAAACTTCTTTTTTTTTGCTCTTGGAAAATAATGGAAAACATATTATAATATTTATCAGTAAAAAACAAAGGAGGTCAAAAATGGATTCAAATTATCATGAAGAGGACAAGCTATTAGTTTTCAAAATTACAGATGATATTGATGATTGTAATATTCAAAAAATAAGGGGGAGAGCAGATAATGAAATTGAAAGATATATGCCTAAAAAAGTTATATTTGATTTTGGTGGTGTCACTTTTATGGACAGTAGTGGAATAGGATTTATTATAGGGAGATATAAATTTGCAAAAATGTTAGGATGTCAAGTTGAGTTAAGCAATTTAGGTGATAGTATAAAAAAATTATTCGAAATGAGCGGTATTTTAAAAATAATTCCAGTGTCAGAAAATGGACAAGTTCTAAATGGACAAATGTTTTCTTAGGAACTGACGTGTAATTTTATAGAAAGGATTTTTATATGAAAAGAGATTTTAAAAATGAAATGAAATTAGAGTTTATTAGTAAATCTTCAAATGAGGCTTTTGCAAGAATAGCTGTCGCTGCTTTTGCAGCACAACTAGATCCAAGTTTAGAAGAGCTTGCAGATATAAAAACTGCGGTTTCTGAAGCTGTTACAAATAGTATTATCCATGGATATGATAAGAAGCAAGGTATTGTTAAGGTTGTTTCTAAATTAACAGATAATGAAATTATAATTGAGATATCAGATAAAGGGAAGGGTATTGAAAATATTGAAGAAGCAAAAGAGCCTCTTTTTACAACAAAACCAAATTTAGAAAGGTCAGGAATGGGTTTTACAATTATGGAAAGTTTTATGGATAAAATGGAAGTTGAATCAATTTTAGGATTAGGAACAAAAGTAACTATGTCTAAAATTATAAAACCTAAAACTGTAAATGAAGAGGAAGAGTTTGAAGTTCTTTCTACAAATTAAAACATAAGAAAAGTGGGGTAAATATGTACGAAAATGATATTCAATGTATAATAAGAGCCCAAGAAGGAGATAAATTTGAACTAGAAAATTTAATAAAAAATAATAATGGTTTAATATGGAGTATTGTAAGGAGATTTAATGGTAGAGGTTATGAATTAGACGATTTATACCAAATTGGTTGTATGGGTTTTATTAAAGCGATAAAAAGATTTGATACAAATTTTGAAGTTAAGCTTTCAACTTATGCTGTACCTTATATGATTGGAGAAATAAAGAGATTTATTAGAGATGATGGCCCTATAAAAATTAGTAGAAGTACAAAAGAATTAGGTATAAAAATTAAAGAATTGAAAAGGGATTATCAAAATAAAAAAGGAAAAGAGATATCATTTGAAGAATTAGAAAAAGAATTAAATGTTTCAAAAGAAGATATAATAATTGCAATAGAAGCTTGTCAAAATATAGAATCTATTGAAAATAATAGTTATACAAACCCTAAAGATGGCAAAACTATTAGTTTATTAGAGAGGTTGACTTCAAATAAAAATGAGGAAGAAATACTAACAAATAAAATTGTTGTCAAAGAATTGATAGATGGATTAGATAAAAGAGATAAAGAAATTATAATGCTTAGATTTTTTAAAGAAAGAACTCAAACAGAAGTGGCAAAAATTATGGGCGTAACTCAGGTTCAAATTTCAAGGCTTGAGAAAAAAATTCTAAATAATATGAAAAGGAAATTAATATCATAATTAAAGGAAGTGATAAAAATAAAGAATTTTTTATTATATTTTTTTGCTTTTATTTTAATTTGCTTTTTATTACCAGCACTTTTAACAAAAAAGAATATAGAGACATCTTCTAATAATTTAGTTGAAAATACTACTCAAGAAACCGAAAAATATGATTATAAAAATTATGGAAAAATAAAATTATTACATAAAAAAACAAATGAAGTTGAAGAAATAAATATAGATGATTATTTATGTAATGTGGTTTCTGCTGAAATGCCTGCAAACTACGAAGAAGAAGCATTAAAAGCTCAAGGAATTGTTGCAAGAACATACACAATTTTTAAATCACAAGAAAAAAAACACGAAAATGCTGATATATGTGATGATTCTACTTGTTGTCAGGCATGGATTTCAAAAGAAGAAAGATTTGAAAGATGGGAAGAAGGTAAAAGAGATTATTATTGGGAAAAAATTTTAAATTGTGTAAAACAGACTAGTGGAAAAATTATAACATATGAAAATAAACCAATAAATGCTTTGTTTCATGCAAATAGTGGTGGAACAACAGAACTTCCTGTAAATGTTTGGGGAGGTTCAAGTTTACCTTATTTACAAGTTGTTGAAACAGCTGGAGAAGAAGGATATAATCAATATAATTCAGAGGTTTTGCTAACAAATGAGGAATTGATAAATAAATTAAAATCAAAATATCAAGATATTCAAATTGATTTTAATAATTCAGATGATTTAAAAATTTTAGAATATACTGATAGTAATAGAGTAAAGACAGTAAAATTTGGAAATCATAATTTATCAGGTGTAGAAACTAGAACAATTTTAGGTTTAAAATCAACAAATTTTGAGATAATAAAAGAAAATGAGAAAATAAAATTTACTGTAAAGGGATATGGGCATGGAGTTGGTATGAGTCAAACTGGAGCAAATACTATGGCTAAAGAAGGAAAAGATTATGAAGATATTATTAAACATTTTTATGTAGGAATTGAAATAAAAGATATAAATTCTCTATAAAATGTATAATCTTCTAAAAATAGGAAATACTTTTATTAATAAACTATTTAAGGAGGATTATATGAGAAGAAACGCAAGAATTAGAGATAATAAAAAAACGGTTAGTGATAAAATAATTATGTGGTCAAGTATAGGAGTAGGAATATTAACTGTTATTTTAATAGGAATGCTTGTATACAGTAAAAGTTTAAGAGATGAGGTCAGAGATGGAACTATGAGTTTAGAGCAGATGGCAAATATTACTGGCAATAAGACACAAAACACAGAAAGTGAAGACAAAACTGGGAAAAATGAAAATACACAAAGTGCAAGTACAGATGTTGGAAAAAGTATAGAACAAGCTCAAAATGAACTAAATAATACAACAGTAAATACAACTAATAGTAGTTTAAATCAAACCAATAAATCAAATACGTCAAATACAGCAAATACAGCCAAAAAATCAAATACATCTAAAACTAATAGCAATACGACAAACACAAATTCACAAGTTGAAAGTAAAAAAGAGTTAAGCTTTGTAATGCCAGTAGATGGAGAAATTTCAAAAGAATTTGCTCAAGATAATTTAATCTATTCTGAAACTTTGAAAGAGTGGGTTACACATTCAGGAATTGATATAAAGGCAGAAAAAACAACTGTTGTAAAAGCTGCAGAATCTGGTACTATAAAATCAATAAAAAATGATCCTAGATATGGTTTGACAATAGTTATTGACCATGGTGATAATATGCAAACTGTTTATTCTAATCTTTTAACTTCCGAATTTGTAGTAGAAGGCGAAAAAATTGAAAAAGGACAAAGTATAGGTACAGTTGGAAACACTGGTGTATTTGAAGTTGCTGATGATTCTCATCTACACTTTGAGATATTAAAAGATTCGATTCCGCAAGATCCAAATATATATTTAAAATAAAAGTCTCATATGAGACTTTTTATGTTTTTTTATTGCATAAATCAAGTTTTAATGGTAATATTATAAAAAATAAATACAAGAGGTATGAGAACAATGAAATATATAAATAATGAAAAATTAAATAAAATAAAATTAAATACACAAAATTTTTATGTTGCAATTGATTTTGATAGAACTATGACAACATTAAATAGCAGTGATTCTTGGGATGTAGCTGGAAAATTATTAGGAGAAGAATTTAATGAAAAAATATTAAATTTATATCAAATTTATAGACCAATTGAATTAGATTATAATATTAGCTTTGAAGACAAAACAAAGGCAATGGAAATATGGTATAGAGATTGTGTGAATTTATATTATGATTATCATTTTACAAAAAAACAACTTGAGGATTCAATTGAAATGGGAAATTTGATTTTTAGAAAAGGTTGTTTAGAATTTTTGAAATATATGTATAATAATAATATACCAGTAATTATTTTATCAGCAGGAATTGGCAATATAATTGAAAAATTTTTAGAAATAAACAATTGTTATTATAATAATATATTTATGATTAGCAATTTTATTCGGATTTGATGAAAATGGAAACATGAAAAAATTTGATGGTCCTATAATTCATACTTCTAATAAAACAATGAAAGGGAAGTTACCTAAAGAGTGGGAAGAGAAAATATCTAAAAAAGAGTATAGACTATTATTAGGAGATACAATTGAAGACAAAAAAATGATTCCATATTCAGAATGGAAAAAAACAATTTCAATTGGATTTTTAAATGAAAAAATAGAAGAAGATATAGATGTTTATAAAGAAAACTATGATGTAGTTTTAACAAATGAAAATGGTAATTTTGATGAAGTGAAAAAAATATTAGGTTTATTGTATTAATTTTGTTCAAAATATAAAAAATCCCTCATATAATTTATAAAGCAAGGAGGTTTTTTATGTTAGAAGAGCCAAAAAGAGAAAATGAAAGAGAAACGAGACAAGTGAAAATAAATCAGAATTCACCTGAGATTATGACAAACCCAATCTATACACCAGGATTTTTAAGAGAACAAATAGGAAAACTTATGAGAGTAGAATTTTTAATTGGTACAAATAATATTGTAGATAGAATAGGAATTTTGCAAGATGTTGGAGTAAGTTATATTCTACTGCGTTCATTTGAAAATGATAGCTTAGTTTATTGTGATATTTGTTCTATTAAATTTATTACAATTTCTACAACAGGGATATATGGAAATACATCAGTAAATAATAGATATCGTTATTATTAGATTTGTAAATCTTCTGGTAATGATGCTGAAAAAATTAAATTTTCATTTGTTATTGGATGAATACATCTAATCTCGTAACTATGTAGAGCTTGTCTAGAAACAAGCTCTGATTTTTCTCCATACAAAGTATCACCTAAAATTGGATGACCAATATGACTTAAATGAACCCTAATTTGATGGGTTCTTCCTGTCTCTAATTTACATTTAACAAAACTTAAATTATCAAATTCTTTTAAAACTTCATAATGTGTAACAGATTTTTGACCATTTGAGTTAACACATCTTTCAATAATACTATTGTTTTTTCTGCCTATAGGTAAATCAATCGTTCCAGATTTTTTTTCAAAAATACCATTTACAATACATAAATATTCTTTTTTAAAAGTTCCGGTTTAACATTTGCATACTAAAAGATTCTTGTATATATTCACATTTAGCAAAAATAACAATACCAGAAGTATCAAAATCAAGTCTATTGACAGGTCTTATTTTTTTGTGCAAGCCGAATTAAATCATAATAATATTTAACACCATTTGACAAAGAATCATCAAAGTGAAGCATAGAAGGATGAATAGCAATTCCAGCAGGTTTATTTAAAACTAAAATCCAATCATCTTCATATATAATATTTAAATCCATTTTGGTTGGTATTATATTAGAATTATCTTCTTCATAATCAAAATTAATTGAAATAATATCATTTATATTTAAATTACTGCGAGTATCAATTAGTAAATTATTTTTATAGATTCGCTTTAAATTTATGAGTTTAGTGCGTAAACGATTTGATAAATGAAATTCAGATATAAGTATTTCATTTATATTTTTATATTTATTATTTTTTACAATATAATTTAACTCCATATTTTTCCCTTCTTGATTTTATTTAAAAATAATTATATAATAATTTAGTAAAAATGTCCATTTTTGGACAGGTTTCTTTGGAACATTGGAGGATATAATATGAGAATAAGATACAAAAAATGGGCTAGACCAGAATTAGAAGCATGTAAATTTTATGAAGATGAACCAGAAAAATGGAAAGGAAAATGGAAGCAACATTTTAAAAATCCAGAATTACCACTTATGCTAGAATTAGGTTGCGGTAAAGGTAATTTTATTTCTAAATTAGCTTTAGAAAATCAAAACATCAATTACTTAGCAATAGATTTAGTAGATGCAATGTTAGGTCTTGCAAAAAGAAATATAGAAAATGAATATAAAGAGGCAAACTTAGAACCTAATAATATAATTATAACAAGATTTGATATTGAACGAATTAATTTAATTTTAGAAAAAATGGATGAAATTGAAAGAATCTATATAAATTTCTGTAACCCATGGCCAAGAGGGAAACATAGAAAAAAACGCTTAACTCATACAAAACAATTAGAAAAATATAAAGAGTTTATTAAACCAAATTCTGAAGTATATTTTAAGACTGATGATAATGAATTATTTGAATCAAGTATAATTTATTTTCAAGAATCAGGTTTTGAAATTTTAAGCAAAACTTATGATTTGCATAATGAGCCAATATTTGAAAAAAATATAGAAACAGAACATGAAAAAATGTTTTCAGAACAAGGAATTAAGATTAAAGCCTTAATTGCAAAATTTAAATAATATTTTATGGGACGGAGTTTAAAATTACCGTCCCATATATTTTAACTTAAATTATTTTGTTCCATAAATTCTGTCACCAGCATCTCCTAAACCTGGGACTATATATGCATCATCATTTAGTTTTTCATCAATGTGAGCACAATATATTTTAACATCAGGATGTGTTTCTTGTACTTTTTTAAGTCCCTCTGGTGCTGCAATTATACAAATAAATTTGATTTTCTTTACATTTCTTTCTTTTAATAAATTTATAGAATCAATAGCACTTCCTCCAGTAGCAAGCATAGGATCTAATAATATTACTTCTTTATTTTCAATATTATTAGGAACTTTAAAGAAATAATTTACTGGTTTATGGTCATTTGTATCATCTCTATACATACCAATATGTCCAACTTTTGCATTTGGAATTACATTTAAAATACCATCAACCATTCCCATTCCTGCTCTTAAAATTGGTACAAAAGCATAATTATCTTCATTAAGTTTTTTTGTTTTGAAATTACATATTGGAGTTTCTATTTGTGTATCTTCTAATTCAGCATCTTCCATTGCTTTATAACATAAAAATGTGCCTATTTCATTTGCTAGTTCTCTAAATTCTTTAGTACCAGTATTTTTGTCTCTTAAAATTGATAATTTATGTTCTATTAATGGATGATTTAATTCTATTACATTTTCTATTTTGTCACTTTTAGGTGATTCTATTTTAGATTCAGTCTTAGACTCTTTATTTGATTCAGTATTTGATTCTTCTGTTTCATTAGGTAAAAATAAATTTAATAATATTCCTATTATAGCTGCTAAACTCATTCCAGATACAGAAACTGACATGTTACCAGTTGAAATTGCTATTGTAGCACCACCAAGTCCTAAAACTAACATTGTAGATGCAACAATTATATTTTTATTTTTTGAAAAATCTATTTTATTTTCTATTAGAACTTTCAATCCATTAACTGCTATAAACCCATAAAGTAATAAAGAAACGCCACCTAGAACAGCATTTGGTATAGAACTTACTAATGCAGTAAATTTACCTAAAAATCCAAGTATTATAGCAAAGATTGCAGCTAAACCTATTACCCAAACAGATGCGATTCTTGTCATACCAACAACTGAAGTATTTTCTCCATATGTTGTATTTGCTGGACCTCCTAAGAAACCAGCAACAAATGTTGCTAAACCGTCTCCAAGTAATGTCTTATCTAAACCAGGTTTTCTTAGCAAATCTTTTCCAATAATAGCACTAAGAGCTGTATGATCTCCAATATGTTCTGCCATTGTAACTAAAGCTATTGGTGCTATAGTTAAAAGTGCAGAAAAATCTGGAGTGTAACTTAGAAATGGTATTTTGAAATTTGGTAAAGAGAAAAATGCAGATGTTGCAACTTGCTCAAAATTAACTAGTCCTAAACATATTGATGAAATATATCCGTACAATAATTCCAACTAAGAATGGAATTATTTTTAAAAATCCTTTAGCTCTAACCATAACTATAGCTGTTGTTAAAAATGTAATTACAGCAACTATAATATTTTTCCATACAATATCAGTACCTTCAGCCAATCCAATTTGAGATACTGCAGATGGAGCTAAACCTAAACCTATGATCATAATCATTGGACCTATAACAACAGGTGGCAAAATTTTATCAATCCATTTTTTTCCTATAAGTCTAATAATAAATGAAACAATAATATAAATCAGACCAACAACCATTATGCCTGTCATTGCTCCAGAAACACCTGATTTTAAATATGCAGCACTTATAGGAACAATAAATGCAAAAGAACTTCCTAAGTAAACAGGTGATTTTGCTTTTGTACATAATATGTAAAGAAGTGTACCTATACCAGATGTTACAAGTGCAACTGGAATTGATAATACTTCCGCTCCTGCTGAAGTATTTACTAAAATTGGAACTAAAATAGTTGCTCCAAACATTGCAAATACATGTTGAAAAGCTAAAACTATCCATTTTGCTAATTCTGGCTTTTCATTTACATCTAATACAAGATTTGATGTTTTTTCCATAAAAAAGACCCCCTTTTAAATACAAAAAAAATACTAGTGGAAAATCTAGTATTAATAAATATAAAATATAAAATTGAAAACAAATAAAATAGGAATAATGATAATTCCATGTTGATTGATTATTAATTTTTTAAAAAATGATAATTTCATAATTTTCCCCTTTATTTATTTATATATTTTATATCAATTTTTTTAATAAATGTCAAGTAAAATTAAAAAATTACTTTGAAAATACTTGTACTTTTTTAAATTTCCTTATATAATAATCAAAGAAAATAAAAATGAAAGGAGATAGTGATTAAAAAATGCAGTTTATAGAACATATAAAGCAAAGAGCTAGTAAAGACATAAAGACAATTGTTCTTCCTGAAGCTGAGGATTTAAGAACTTTAAAAGCAACAGAACAAGTTTTGAAAGAAAAATATGCTAATATTATTTTAATTGGAAATGAAGATGAAATAAAAGAAAAAGCAGAAATAAACAAAATTGATATTTCAGGAGCACAAATAGTAAATCCAAATAATTCAAAAAAATATAACGAATATGCTAAATTATTGTATGAATTAAGAAAAAACAAAGGTATGACAGAAGAACAAGCAAATGAACTTGCAAAAGATCCAGTTTATTTTGGAATGTTAATGTTAAAAAATGAAGATGCAGATGGACTTGTATCAGGAGCAATACATTCAACATCTGATACATTAAGACCAGCACTTCAAATTTTAAAAACAGCACCTGATACAAAACTAGTTTCTGCTTTTTTTGTTATGGTAGTACCAAATTGTGAATATGGAGAAAATGGAACTTTTATATTTGCTGATTCAGGGTTAAATGAAAATCCTGATGAAGATCAATTATCAGAAATTGCAATATCATCATCAAAAAGTTTTGAACAATTAATTGAAAAACCAGCAAAAGTAGCAATGTTATCATACTCAAGTTATGGAAGTGCAAAATCAGAATTAACAGAAAAAGTAATAAATGCAACTAAAAAAGTAAAAGAAAAAGAACCAAAAATACTAGTAGATGGAGAATTACAAGTTGATAGTGCTATAATACCTGAAATAGCAGAAATGAAAGCACCAGGAAGTACAATCAAGGGTGAAGCTAATGTATTAGTATTTCCAGATTTAAACTGTGGCAATATAGCTTATAAATTAGTACAAAGACTAGGTAAAGCTGAAGCTTACGGTCCTTTATGTCAAGGAATAGCAAAACCTGTAAATGATTTATCAAGAGGTTGTAGTGCAGAAGATATTGCTGGAGTTATTGCTATTACTGCAGTACAAGCACAAAAAAAATAGGAGGGATTTAAAAATGAAAATTTTAGTATTAAACTCAGGGAGTTCATCATTAAAATATCAATTAATTGATATGGAGACAGAAAAAACTTTAGCATCAGGATATTACGAAAGAATAGGAAGTGATAAATCTTTCTTAACACACAAAGTAAATGGAGAAAAAATCAAAATTGAAAATCCAGTAAAAGATCATTCTGAAGCTTTAAAAGTTGTTATGGAACAATTGTTACATAATGAATATGGAATTATCAAAAGCTTAGATGAAATTGATAGCATAGGACATAGAATGGTACATGGAGGAGAGAAGTTTAATTCTTCAGTATTAATAGATGAAGATGTTATAAATGCAGTGGAGGAATGTGTTCCTTTAGCACCATTACATAATCCTGCAGGAATCTTAGGTGTAAGAGCATGTCAAAAAGAAATGCCTGGAAAACCAAATGTTGCAGTATTTGATACAGCATTCCATCAAACATTACCTAAGGAAAGATATATTTATCCAATTCCATATGAATATTATGAAAAATATGGAGTAAGAAAATATGGATTCCATGGAACATCACATATGTTTGTTTCTAGAAGAATCGCTGAAATTTTAGGAAAACCAATAGAAGATCTTAAAATTATAAACTGTCATATTGGCCAAGGTGCAAGTATTTGTGCTATACAAAATGGAAAATCAGTTGAAACAAGTATGGGATTAACACCAGTTGCAGGTATACCAATGGGTTCTAGAACTGGAGATATAGATCCATCTGTTGTTACATTTATAATGAAAAAAGAAAATATGACTGCAGAGCAAGCTGATGAAATGTTAAATAAAAAATCTGGTCTTTTAGGAATATCAGGTGTATCTGCTGATAATAGAGATATTGAACAAGCATTAGCAGAAGGAAATGAAAGAGCAAAACTAGCTTTAGATCACTATCATTATGCTATAGCAGCTTATGTCGCTAGATGTGCTGTTGCAATGAATGGTGTAGATGTTATAACATTTACAGCAGGAGTTGGAGAAAGAGGAAGAGAATCTAGAATAGAAATATGTAAAAAACTTGAATTTATGGGTGTAAAAATAGATAAAGATGCAAATCAAGAAGCTTTTGCAACAGAGTCTAAAATTTCAAGTGATGATTCAAAAGTTTTAGTTTATGTTGTTCCTACTAATGAGGAACTTATGATTGCTAAAGAAACACAAAGAATTATTAATAAATAAGGGAGATTTAAAAATGAAAATTTTAGTATTAAATTGTGGTAGTTCATCTTTAAAATATCAATTAATTGATATGGAGACAGAAGAGGTTATGGCTTCAGGTAAATATGAAAGAATAGGTGAAAAAGAAGCTTTTATAACTCACAAAGTAAATGGGCAAAAAATTCAAATTGAAAATCCAGCATATAATCATTCAGAAGCAATAGATTTTACATTAAAACAATTAACAAACCCTAAATACAAGGTAATAGATGATTTGAATGAAATAAATGCAATTGGACATAGACTTGTTCATGGAGGAGAAAAAATTGCAGAATCAGTTGTAATAGATGATAATGTTATAGATGTATTAAAAGAGTATTCTGATTTAGCTCCATTACATAATCCAGCTTGTATATTAGGAATTGAAGCATGTAAGGAAGTTATGCCTGGAAAACCTATGGTAGGTGTATTTGATACAGCTTTCCATCAAACAATGCCAAAAGAGAGATATATTTACCCAGTACCTTATAATTATTATAATAATAATTCAATAAGAAAATATGGATTTCATGGAACATCACACATGTTTGTTTCACAAAGACTTGCAGAAATTGAAAAAATAGATTTAAAGGGAACAAAGATAGTTACTTGTCATTTAGGTCAAGGTTCAAGTATATGTGCAATTCAAGATGGAAAATCAGTTGATACTAGTATGGGATTAACACCTCTTGGAGGAATTCCAATGGTAACAAGAAGTGGTGATTTAGACCCATCAGTTGCAACATTTATAATGAAAAAAGAGAATCTAACAGTACAAGAAATTGAGGATATATTAAACAAAAAATCTGGATTAGCAGGAATATCAGGATTAGCACCAGATTTTAGAGAGATTGAAAAAGCATCATCTGAAGGAAATGAAAGAGCAACAATAGCTTTAGAAAACTTTAAATATTCAGTTGCAAGTTATATTGCAAAATATGCTTCAGTTATGAATGGAATTGATTATATTATATTTACAGGTGGAGTTGGTGAAAATCAAATAAATATTAGAAAAGACATTTGCGAGAAACTAACATTTATGGGAGTTGAAATTGATGCAGATGCAAATAATATGAGAGGTGAAGAAAAAATAATTTCTAAACCAAATTCTCAAGTTAAAATTTATGTGATTCCAACTAATGAAGAATTAATGATAGCAAAAGAAACTATAAGGCTAACTAAATAATAAAGTTTTACGAAAAAGTAAAAAAGTTAAAAATATTAAATAATTTTAAGAATTATTAAGAAAAAGGTAGCAAATATATAAAATTTGATACCTTTTTCATTTGACAATATAATTAATTCATGGTTAAATGTTTACAACAAAATAAAGCTAAGGAGGAATAATTATGGAAGAAAACATTTCTATTGCAACTGTTTTATATGAGCTAAGAGAGTTCAGAACAGAAAATAACAAAAGATGGGATGAAAATGATAAACGTTGGGAAGAAAACGAAAGAAGATGGGAAGCAAATGA
>CAMNPT010000029.1 GCA_946548575.1 uncultured Clostridium sp.
ATTATTTTTTCACCTTCCTCCGTAAAAAGGAAAAAGTGTAAAAAATGCCATAAAGCTACTAAAATGTCATATATCATACAGTAATACTCCTTTCATAATGAAAAAAATATATAGGCAGATAAACAATTATCTAATATAAATATAATATTAGATAATTCTTAATAGTAAATATTACTATATATATATATTTTACAACAAAAAGTTAAATTTTGCAATATCAGCACAAGTTATGTAACCTTAAATTCAGTTTGTACAATATTTTCATTTTTTATTGCATTAATTTCATTTTGTTTAGTTTTTAAATTATCCTTAGCAACAGTCATAAGAAGTTTAATTCTATTAGTTTGGTTAGATTCACTTGCACCAGGGTCATAATCTACAGGAGAGATATTGGCTTCTGGAAATTTACTTCTAATTGTTTTTATAACGCCTTTACCCACAACATGATTAGGTAAACACGCAAAAGGTTGAACACAAATAATATTTGGAATTCCATTTTCAATATATTCAATCATTTCTGCGGTTAAGAACCAACCTTCTCCAGTTTGATTTCCTATTGATAAAATATCTTTTACTTGTGTTTCTAAATGCCAAATGTCACAAGGTTGTAAATAACCTTTTTTAGAATTTGCTAAAGCAATTTTAACATCTTTTTCTAAAATATCAATTAGCTTAATTGCTGTTTTCATTATTTTTGATGATGTTTTATTTATATTAAGTAAGCTATTAAAAGTTACTTTATGTGTACACATGAATTTAACAAATCCCATAAAGTCTGGAAGTACAACTTCTGCACCTTCTCTTTCTAAAACATCTGCAACAAAATTATTTCCAAAAGGATGATATTTAATTAAAACTTCTCCAACTATACCTACTTTAGGTTTTTCTATAGAGGTATCTAATTCTATTTTTTCAAAATCATTTACAATATCATAAATACTTTGTTTAAATTCAGAATTTGATGATTTTGCAACTAATTTTTTGCATTTTTCCATCCATTTATCAAAAATTTGTTGAGTTTCTCCTTTATTTATTTCATAAGCTCTATTTTTAGTAAGCATTTTTTGTAATAAATCACCATAAACAACCATTTTTAAAAGTCTCTCAGCCATAGGGATTGTAAGTTTAAATCCTGGCATTTTTTCCATTCCAACAATATTGAATGATATAACAGGAACTTGTGAAAAACCAGCATCTTTTAATGCCTTACGGATGAATCCAATATAATTTGTTGCTCTACATCCACCACCTGTTTGACTCATTATTATTGCAGTTTTATTTACATCATATTTTCCAGATTGAAGAGCTTCAACAAATTGTCCTGTAGTTAATATTGAAGGATAACAAGCATCATTATTAACATATTTTAAACCTGTTTCAACTGTTTTTTGTGTGCAATCTCTTAAAAGATCTACATGGTATCCACTTGCTCTAACTGCAGATTCTAATAACTCAAAATGAATTGGAGCCATTTGTGGCATTAAAATGGTATAATCTTTTTTCATATCTTTGGTAAAAATAACTCTATTTAAGCCATAATTTCCACTAGCTTTTTCTTCATTCTTTTCTTTTTCACGTTTTTTCATACTAGCAATTAATGAACGTATACGAATTCTTACAGCACCTAAATTGTTTACTTCATCTATTTTAATTAAAGTATACATTTTATCAAAACTAGATAAAATTTCTTCTACTTGATCTGTTGTAACAGCATCAACACCACAACCAAAGGAATTTAATTGTACTAATTCTAAGCAATCATGTTTTCCAACAAAATCTGCTGCAGCATACAATCTTGCATGATATACCCATTGATCTACAACTCTAATAGGTCTAAGAACTTCAGATTTATCAGAAACACTATCTTCAGTTAAAACAGCCATACCTAAAGATGTAATTAAAGTATCTAATCCATGATTAATTTCAGGATCAATATGATAAGGTCGACCTGCTAAAACTATACCTTTTAAATTATTTTCCTCTAAATATCTAACTGTTTCAGTTCCTTTATTTCTAATGTCATTTTTACATTTCTGGTATTCCAATTCTGCTTTTTGAGCAGCTTCAAGTAGCTCATTTTTAGTAAAATGGTATTCTTTAAATGCATCTAATTCCATTATTTTTTTAACTAAATTTTTCTTATCTAAAGGTAAAAATGGGTTAATAAATTTAATATCAGGTCTATTTAAATTTTCAACATTATTTTTTAAAACTTCTGAATATGATATTACAATTGGACAATTATAATGATTGTCAGCCTTTTCATATTCTTTCCTTGAATAAGGTATACAAGGATAAAAAATAGTAGTAATTCCTTGTTCTATTAAGCTTTCTATATGTCCATGTGAAAGTTTTGCAGGATAGCAAACTGATTCAGATGGCATAGATTCCATTCCTTTTTCATAGGTTTTTCTTGTACTTTTTTCAGAAATAATTACTCTAAAACCAAGGGAAGAAAGGAAGGTAAACCAAAATGGATAATCCTCATACATATTTAAAACCCTAGGTATCCCAATTGTACCTCTTGTAGCATATTGTTCTTCTATAGGTTTGTAATCAAATAATCTTTCATATTTATATTGAACCAAATTAGGTAGGTTCTTAGATTTAGTAATAATTCCAGCACCTTTTTCACAGCGATTACCAGATACGTGTATTTGTCCATTACTAAATCTATTTATGGTTAATTTACAGTGATTTTCACAATTATTACATCTAGTGTGTGTAACTTTAATTTCTAAATTGTCTATTTCCTCAGTTGATAAAATAGAAGATACATATTCCATATCTAAATTTGATTCATATTGTTCTTTAGAAAGTAAAGCCATTCCATAAGCTCCCATAAGACCAGCTATATCAGGTCTTACAACATTCTTACCTACTATTAATTCAAAAGCTCTTAATACTGCATCATTATAGAAAGTACCACCTTGAACAACAATATGATTACCAAGTGTTTCTACATCTCTTACTTTCATAACTTTTTGAATAGCATTTTTTATAACAGAATAAGATAAACCACTAGATATATCACCAACTGAATAACCTTCTTTTTGTGCTTGTTTAATTTTTGAATTCATAAAAACAGTACATCTTGACCCTAAGTCAACAGGAGTTTTAGCTTTTAAAGCTTCTTTTACAAATACATTTATATCTAAATTCAAACTTTTTGCAAAAGTCTCAATAAATGAGCCACAACCTGAAGAACATGCTTCATTAAGCATTATATTATCAATAGAACCATTTTTCATTCTAATATATTTCATATCTTGGCCACCAATATCTACAATGCTTGTAACATTAGGTTCGAACTTTTTGGCAGCTGTATAATGAGCAATAGTTTCAATTTCATTTAAATCAACATTTAAAGCTGTTTGAATAAGCTTTTCACCATAACCTGTAACACCACTATACCTAAGTTTAGCTTTATTTGGAAGAGCTTTATAAAGTTTTTTAAGCATATTCATAACACTCTGTAAAGGATTACCTTCATTACTTCCATATAAAGAATAAAGTAAATTACCTTCATTATCAATTAAAACAAGTTTTGTAGTAGTAGAACCGGCATCGATACCTAAGAAACAATCACCTTCAAAGTTCTCTAAACTTTTTTTATCAACTTGAGCTTTATCATGTCTTTGCTTAAAAATTTTATATTCCTCTTCATCTCTAAATAAAGGATCTAAAGGTTTAGAAGTATTATCATGAGAAATTTTTAAAAACTCAATTTTCTTAGCTAAATTATCTGGAGAAATAGATTCATCTCCAAAAGAATCTAGAGCAGCACCTTTTGCTACCAATAAATGAGCCTCATCAGGCACAATAATTTCATCATCTTTCAAATTTAAAGTTTCAATAAATCTTGTACGTAATTCAGATAAATAATTTAAAGGACCACCTAAAAAAGCAACATTACCTCTAATAGGTCTACCACATGCTAAACCAGAAATAGTTTGATTAACAACAGCTTGAAAAATAGAAGCTGCAATATCTTCTTTTCTAGCACCCTCATTAATTAAAGGTTGAACATCAGTCTTAGCAAAAACACCACAACGTGAAGCTATAGGATAAATTGTTTTATAACCTTTTGCAAGTTCATTTAAACCAGCTGTGTCAGTATGTAACAAAGAAGCCATTTGGTCTAAAAAAGCACCAGTACCACCAGCACAAGTACCATTCATACGCTGCTCAATAGATTGGTCAAAATAAATAATTTTAGCATCCTCTCCACCAAGTTCAATAACAACATCAGTTTTTGGAATATATTTTTCAACAGCACGTTTGCAAGAAACAACCTCTTGAATAAAATTAACCCTTAAAAATTTCGCTGCTGACATTGCACCAGAACCAGTTAAAGCTAAGGTGAAATTATTTGAAGGATATCTAATAAGTAAATCCTCTAAAACATTACATACGGTATTTTTAGTATCTGAATAATGTCTTTGATAATTTTTATATATAGTATTTTTGTTTTCATCCATAACAATAATCTTAACTGTAGTAGAGCCTACATCAAGACCAACATGTAATAAATTATCCATAACAAAGTCTCCTTTTTGTTGCCAACGGGGTCGGAGATTTTTGGCAAGTTTGTCAACATAAATAATTAAAAATTAATTTCAAAACTTGCCAAAAATCTCCGACCCCGTTGGCAACTTTTGAATTCTCTTAATTTTATACGGAAATCGCATTTTTGTCAAATGGTAAATTATGGTTCTAATTTGGACAAACAAATAATAATATTAAATATAAAAATAAGTTTAAGGAGGAAAATATGAAAAATAAAAAAATTATTATTATTTTTTTTATAATATTATGTATAATTATAATTGGAGGATATTTGACAATCAATACTTTAAATAAAAAACAAAATGATAATCAAGAAGAATATACACCACAGGAAGAAATTTCAGAAGAACAGGTAAGACAAACGATGGTTACATTATATTTTGTTTCTAAAGAAACAAATGAATTGATGCCAGAAGCAAGGTTAATAGATATAAAAGAAATTTTAAATGATGCACCAGATAAATTAATAAACTTATTGATAGAAGGACCAAAAAATGAGAAATATAAAAATTTATTTCCACAAGGTACAAAACTTTTAAAAACATACATGGAAGGAGATATCATCTATTTAGATTTTTCTAATGATTTTTTAAACTATGACAAATCTAATGAAAACGAAAAACACAAATTAATTGATAGTATAGTAAATACATTGACAGAATTAACAGAAATAAATAGTGTAAAATTTTTAATTAATGGAGAACAAAATAATGAATTTAGAGAAGTATACTCAGCAAATAAATAATTATTTTAATAATTTATATATTTTTAAATAATTATGAAATTTTTTAAAATTATTTAAAAAAAATTCAACATCATTTAAGGATTTAACAGTATTTTCTTTATGAGTTTTAAAATTAAAATTTTTTTTAAGGGGTGGTTTTATATCACCTCTATTATTTATATTTGATAACATAAAATTCTCCTTATTTTGATTTTTTTATTATTTTATTATATAATATGCAAAATAAATTTTTTTGTTTAAGATATAAATATAAAAAGGAGAAATATGGATATTAATTTAAAGGAAAATGAAAGAATTGATGATTTAGAATTTAAAAATTTAAAAATAATTCAAAATAAGAATAATTTTTGTTTTGGTATAGATGCGGTTTTAATATCTGATTTTGCAAAAAATATAAAAAAAGATTCCACTGTTATTGATTTAGGAACAGGTAATGGAATAATCCCAATTTTATTATGTGGAAAAACAGAATTAAAAGAAATAATTGGTGTAGAAATTCAAAAAGATGTTGCATCTCTTGCAAAGAAAAATATTAAATTAAATAATTTAGAAAAAAAATTTAAAATAATAAATGAAAATATAATTAATTTAAAAAATAAATTAAAAAATAAAAAATTTGATGTTGTAATTACAAATCCACCATATAAAAAATTAAATTCTGGTTTAAAAAATGAAAGTGAAAACAAACTAATTTCTAGACATGAAGTAACTGCAAGTTTAGAAGATTTTGTTAGGGCTTCAAAGGATTTACTGGTAGACAAAGGAGAGTTTTATATGGTACATAGACCAGAGAGACTGGTTGACGTAATGACAATTTTAAGAGCTAATAATATAGAACCAAAAGTATTAAAAATGATATTTTCAGATAGAAATAGTGAACCAAAATTATTTTTAATTAAAGGAATAAAAAATGCAAAACCATTTTTAAGAATAGAAAAAAATTTGTATATTTATGATGATGAAAAAAATTATACAGAAGAAATATTAAAAATTTATAATAAAAAATAATTATTTTTAAATTTAAAATAATTAGAAAAAAATAGAATAAATTCGAAAAAAAATGAAAAAAAAGATTGAGGGAGTTTTTATATGGAAAAAAACAGTGAAGGAATATTATATATAGTTGCAACTCCAATTGGAAATTTGGAGGATATTACGCTAAGAGCAATTAGGATATTAAAACAGGTAGATTTAATTGCAGCAGAAGATACCAGACATACTTTAAAGCTATTAAATCATTTAGAAATTTCAAAACAACTGATTAGTTATCATAGACATAATGAAGAAATAAGAACAGATTATTTAATAAAAGAATTAAAAAATGGAAAAAATATTGCCCTTGTTTCTGATGCAGGAACACCTGGTATTTGTGATCCGGGTAATGAAATTATAAAAAAATGTATAGAGGAAAATATAAATATTGTTCCAATACCGGGACCTTGTGCGATGATAAATGGGTTAATTGCATCAGGAATTAATACAGATGAATTTACTTTTTTAGGATTTTTACCATTAAATAAGAAAAATAGAAAAATTAAATTAGAAGAGATAAAAAATTCAAATAAAACAATTATAGTATATGAGGCACCACATAAAATAAATAAAACCTTAAACGACTTAAAGGAAATTTTGAATCAAAGAAAAATAGTTATAGCAAGAGAATTAACTAAAATACATGAAGAATATATTAGAGGAACTATAGACGAAATAATAAAAAAATCTGAAGATATAAAGGGAGAAATGATTATAATTATTGAAGGTGTTAAAAAAGATGATGAAAATGTATTAAATAATTTGAGTATAGAAGAACATTATAAATTTTATGAAGATGAAGGATTTGAAAAAAAGGAAATTATTAAAAAAATTGCAAAAGATAGAGGCGTAAATAAGGATGTTATTTATAAGAAGTTTATATAAACTATTATAACCAATGGAGACGGGACTTAGACCAATGAGCATTCGACCAATGGGATTCCGACCAATGGGATTCCGACCAATGGGACTTCGACCAATGGGGATTCCGACCAATGGGGATTCGACCAATGGGGATTCGATCAATGGGACTTCGATCAATGGGACTTCGACCAATGGGGATTCGACCAATGGGGACGGACCTTTTGGTTGATTAAATATTTGTTATGCTTTGGATATATATTTAATCAACCAAAAGGTCCGTCCCCATTGGTCGAATCCCCATTGGTCGAAGTCCCATTGATCGAAGTCCCATTGGTCGAATCCCCATTGGTCGAAGTCCCATTGGTCGAATCCTATTTCTTACGAATTTTTATTTATTATCTAGTTTTCCAATTTTTTTAATACAATTATTACATATAAGTTTATCATTATATGTTGATAAATTTTTTGTATTTCCACAAAAAATGCAATTTGGTTCAAATTTTTTTAATATTATATTTGATCCATCTACAAATATTTCTATAGGGTCTTTTTCTACAATATTAAATTGATTTCTAATTTCTATCGGAATAACAACTCTTCCAAGTTCGTCCATTCTTCTTATAATTCCAGTTGATTTCATATTAAATCCTCCTTAAAAGTTAAAATTTATTTCTACAATCCTCCATATTATATTATATATATATCACAAATTATCATTTTGGTCAATTGATAGTAATAAAAAAAGTTATTTTGAATATAATTGTTTAGGTGATTATTTTGTTAAATTTAGTTTGGCCATTTTTTATAATAATATCATTTTTTTATGCAATTATTTCGGGAAATATAGAAAAATTAAATTCGTCTATTTTTGAAAGCACTTCTCAAGCAATTGAATTATCTATAAGTTTGTTAGGAACAATTTGTTTATGGAATGGAATTATGCAAATAGCAAGTAAAACAAGTTTATTAGAAAGGTTAACAAAATTTTTAATGCCAGTCTTAAAATTTTTATTTCCAAAATTAAAAAATAATCAAAAAATAAAAAATGAAATTGCTATGAATATGGTAGCAAATATATTAGGGTTAGGAAATGCGGCAACACCGTTAGGACTTAAAGCAATGGAATCTATGCAAAAGGATAATTTAAAAAAAGATACATTAAGTGACTCAATGATGATGTTTATTGTTATAAATAGTGCATCGATTCAACTTATACCAACAACAGTAATTGCAATTAGAAGTTCACTTGGTTCTGAAAATCCTACACAGATTGTTTTACCAGTATGGATTGCAACATTTTTTGCGGCTATTGCTGGGATTTTTGCTACAAAGTTATTAATTAGTATAACAAATAAGGGGACAAAGTAATGAAAACTATGAGTTTTGTTTCTAATTTATCAATGCCTTTAATAATTCTTTTAATTATAATTTATGGATTAAAAGAAAAAAGTATGGTATTTGATAATTTTATTGAAGGTGCAAAAGAGGGTTTAAAAATTATATTTAATATATTACCAACACTTGTAGGATTATTTGTTGCAATAGGTGCACTCAGAAGTTCTCGGTATTTTAGATTTTATTACAAATATTATTGGTCCAATGTTAAGTAAAATATCTTTCCCAACTGAAATATTGCCTTTAGCATTATTAAGACCTATTTCAGGTAATGGTTCAATGGCGATAGCTATAGATATATTAAAAAATTATGGAGTTGATAATAAGTTAGGATTAATGGCATCCACTATAATGGGTTCAACTGAAACTACCTTATATATAATTACTTTATATACAGGTGCTGTAAAAATAAAAAATACAAGATTTATATTAATTGCAGCATTATTTGCAGATTGTATTGGGATTATGACTTCGATTATTATTTGTAATGTTTTCTTAAGATAGTATAATAAAAAATGGATAATAATAATTCAGAAAATTTGTAACATGAAAGAAATTATCTTTAAATATTTAATAAAAAAATTCAGCATTAATGCTGAATTTTTAATTATTTAACATATCAAAGCTAGATAAATAGTAGTCTTTATTATTTTCGCTATATTCAAAAGTATATACATATGTATTTAATTTATTAGAAATTTTATATATTTCTTGATTTGCATTTAAGGAGATAATTCCAGGAAGATCATTTGCAGAAGAAAATTCAAAAAATGAATTATCAGCAATCTTTTTTATAAAATTTTCAAATGTATTACTTTCAAAATTAAAATCTTTATAAATATAATAATAATATCCCATTAAATCGTCAGAATATTTAAGATCAACATAAGCTGTTTTTACATATAGTTTAACCGTATTATCAGATTTTATAACTTTTTCAATTTCCTGATGAATAAATGGAGATGTTCCACCAGCAGAAGCAACATATGATGTCGTGTATATGTCATTAGAATAATTTATACTACCAGGATTATCAACAATATTATTGAATGTGCTAATATTATCATTTATAAATGAAGAATCTTCATATTGTATATTAGTACCAAATATGTTAGAAATCTTTTGATATAGTGTATTTTTAGGAACAGTTTGTGTTTGAATTACCTCATCATTATTTCGATATAATGAAACTGATTCATCATGTATATTAATTTTTGACCAACCTAATCGTAATATTAAATCATTAGGAATGGTATTCAAATCAAAAGATTTTACGTTATAAAGACTAGCAGTAGCGTATGTGGGAAAATTAATTTTATCTACAAGATTTTTTAATGTTTCGTTATCAACCTGTATATCTTTTTCAATATTTATTTGTTTATTTTCTTCTGTTGTGTTATTTACACCACTAATATTTGAATGTTGTTCTGCTTTAGCAGGTTTTTTATTATATGAAAAAAATATCAAAAATAAAAAAGAAAATAATAGAATAAGTACTATTATGGAACAATAAATTATGCCAAATTTAATAATTTTTTTATTATTCATTTTTAATCCTCCTAAAATTTAAGTTTATACGTATTTTATCATATCAAAAATAGAAACGCAATATACATAAGTATAATAATTAGAGATATTGAAAATAAATGGATAAAATGTTATAATATATATAAAGTAGGAAAAGGAGATATTAATTATGAAAAAGATATATAATATAATTTATAAAATAATTATTGTTTTTTCTACAATTTGTGCTATTTCATTTATAATGGTTAAACCGTCTAATGCAAAAAAAACACAGATATATGGTGTTGATAAAAATGGAGTAATGAATGTTCCATATATAAATCAACATTATGGATTGTGGGTAGATGGAAAATGGGAACATACAGATTGGCCAGGAACATATTTTGAGGGTTCCTCAACAGCAACATTTGATGCTGGTGGTTGTGGATTTGCATCTAGTGCTATGGCAATATCATATTGTTTAGGAGAGGTAATCAATGTACCAGATATTATGAATAGAGAGTGTGGGTTTAATGGGCTTGCAGGAAATCCAGATTGTGGTGTATTATCTGCAAAGAAATATGGGTTAAAGGCAGAACAATTAAAAAATCAAACAAAAGATGAAGTTGCAAAACAATTACTAAGCGGAAATCCTGTAATGGTACTAGAAGACCATTCTATATTTGGAGGTGGAAGACAACATTATATACTTCTAGTAGGGTATGTAAATGGTGAATTTGCAGCTGCAGATCCAAGTGGTTTGTTTGATAGAAATTCATATTTATTTAGTAAAAAGACACATTCATGGAATACTATTGATGATGGAGCATCACATGTAAGTGGAGCATATACAGTTTTTTATGCAAATAGTCAATTATTATTTAAATCAATATTTGATTATGATTATTATACAACAAGATATCCCGAAATAAAAGAAAAATTTGGTGATGATGAAATGGGAGCATTTAATGATTTTATGGAAAATGGGTTAAGTGAAGGAAGAGTAGCATCTCCAGTTTTTGATATAAATTATTATATGGAACATAATCCAGATTTAAAAGAACTTTACAAAAATGACTATCAAAAATATTGTACACAGTTTATGAAAAAAGGAATGAAGGAAGGAAGAAGAGCATCAGAAGATTTTAGAGTGTTTGATTATAAAGAATTGCATCCAGAGCTAGAAGATAAATATGGGGATGATTTACCTAAATATTATATTCATTATGTTGAAAAAGGATGGAAAAGAGAGCTTGCATCTATAAAACCAGAACTTGTTTACACAAACACAAAAGTAACACAAACAGGTAGTTATGGAGAAAGTATTGATGAAGTAATGGAAAATGCAAATAGCTTTGTTAGTATTGGAAACACAGAAATTACTCAGAGTGATTTACAAAACTTTTCACAAATAGTTTATAACATCATACTTTCAATAGGTATAGTTACAGCTGTATTGGTAGGAGCATTATTAGGAATAAGATTCATGACTTCAGGTGTAGAAGAAAAAGCAGAAACAAAAGCATTATTAGTTCCATATCTTATAGGATGTGTAGTTGTATTTGGAGCATTTGCAATTTGGAAATTAGGTGTAACAGTATTTCAAATTTTATAAATAAAAAAAGTTTATTTCTATAATGAAATAAACTTTTTTGAAATTTGTATTGACAAAATATGTAAAAAAACATATAATAAACAAAATTTTATCAAAAAGGACAGGTTAATGATTGCAAAAACAATATATTTTATTTCGATTTTTTTAATAATAAAAAAATTTATTATCCACATATTATCCAAAAAATTGTTGAAAGAAATTAAAAAATGTTATTAAATTTGTAGGGAAAATAATTATTATTCCTGAAAAAAGAATATGCCCCTATTTTGCATTAAATTTTCCCTACATACAATAAATTATTTATGATAAGTTTCATTATGTTGTATTTTGAAAGCTCTATAGATTTGTTCTAATAAAAAAACTCTAATTAATTGATGTGGAAAAGTCATTTTAGAAAAACAAATTTTTAAATTACATATATTTAATAATTCATCAGTTAATCCTAATGAACCACCAATAATAAAAGTTAAATTGCTATTTTCCATTGAGATATTTTCAATTTTTTTTGAAAATGAAACAGAAGAAAATTCCTCGCCTTTTAAATCTAAGGCAATTATAAAGGAATCTTTTTTCAAATGACTAATAATTTTTGCACATTCTTTATTCTTAATTTCATTTTCTATATTAACATTTGATTTGTCAGGTATTTTTTCATCAGAAAGTTCTACAATATTTAATTTACAATACTTGGAAAGTCTTTTTGAATATTCAGAAATAGCATCTTTCAAATATTTTTCTTTAAGTTTTCCAATACAAATAATATTAATATTAAGCATATTTTATCACCATATTTAATAAAAAAACTAAATTTCAATAATTTTACTATGTACATTCCTAGAAGCAACACCTAAAGATAAACTATTTTCATTATAATTACTTGAAATTAATTCATCAACAACGGTTTGATAAGCAAGTTCTGGAAAATTGCTTTCTTTACTTAAGTGTCCAAGTAATGCACTTTTTAATCCAGACTTTAAAAGATGAGAAATAGTTTTGCCAGCAGTTTCATTAGGTAAGTGTCCAAGTCTTCCTGCGATTCTTTTCTTTAATGAAAAAGGATATGGAGAGGCTTTTAGAATCTCAGGGTCATAATTAGCTTCTAATAGCACAAATAAACTTTCTTCTAAATTTTTTAAAACTTCATTTGTCATTTCTCCGATATCTGTTGCAATACTTATTTTTTTATCATCTTTATAAATACTAAAACCACAAGGATTTGCAGCATCATGTGGTATTGAAAATGGATTTATTTTTAAATCACCAATTTCAAATTTATCAGAATTTTTAAACAGTTTTATGTTTTTTTCTGATATTTTATCTTTTTGTACAGGCATAGCATCTAGTGTTTCCTGATTTACAAATACAGGTAAATCAAATTTTCTAGAAAGTGTTCCAAGTGATTGAACATGATCAGAATGTTCATGTGTTACTAAAATTGCATCTAAAGATGAAGGGTTAATATTTATATCATTTAAAGCTGATTCAATTTTTTTACAACTTACTCCACTATCAATTAAAATTTTAGTATTTTCACTTTCTACTAAATGGCTATTACCACTACTTCCACTATATAAACTACAAAAATTCAACATTTCAATTCATCCTTTGCTATTCTTTGATTCTTTTGATTTTTGCTCCTAATTTTCTGAATTTTTCTTCTATATTTTCATATCCTCTATCAATATGTTCCAAATTATAAACTTCAGTAATACCTTCGGCAGCTGTACCAGCAATAACTAAAGCTGCTCCAGCTCTTAAATCAGTAGAATAAACTGGTGCTCCATATAATTTTTCTACACCTTCAAAAAAGGCCATTTTACCTTGAGCAGTAATTTTAGCACCCATTTTATTTAATTCTTCTGTATATTGAAATCTAGATTCCCAAATACTTTCATTTATAGTGCTAGTGCCATCAGCTATAGATAATACAACTCCCATTTGAGGTTGTAAATCTGTTGGAAATCCAGGATAAGGTAATGTTTTAATATTTGCTTTATTAGGTCTTTTATTGCACCAAACTCTAATACTATCCCCATTATCTTCAACATTTCCGCCAACTTCTAGAATTTTTGCAGTAATTGATTCTAAGTGTTTTGTAATACAATTTTTTAATGTTATATCTCCTTTTGTTGCAACTGATGCTAACATAAAAGTTCCAGCTTCAATCTGATCTGGTACAACAGAATATGTTGTATTTCCATGTAATTTTTCAACACCATTTATTTTTATAACATCTGTTCCTGCTCCTCTAATATCTGCTCCCATAGTATTTAAAAAATTTGCTACATCTACTATATGTGGTTCTTTTGCTGCATTATCTATAGTTGTTGTTCCTTTTGCAAGAACAGCAGATAACATTACATTTATTGTTGCTCCAACAGAAACAATATCCATATAAATATGTGCACCTACTAATTTTTTAGCTTTAGCAAAAATAGTTCCCTTTTCTACTGTAACATTTGCACCTAAAAGTTCAAAACCTTTAATATGTTGATCAATAGGTCTAGCTCCAAGTTTACAACCACCAGGCATACCAACTTCAATTTCACCCATTCTGCCAAGCATACTACCTATTACATAATAAGAAGCCCTAAACTTACTTGTTAAATCTATAGGAGCCTTTGTAGTTGTAATATTTCTAGTATCTACAGTTATACTATTATTATTATTCCATGTAATTTTTGCACCCAATTCTTCTAATATTTTACAGGATATCTTTATATCACTGATATTTGGTAAATTTTCAATAGTACAAATACCATCTATTAAAAGTGTTGCAGGAAGGATTGCTACTGCTGCATTTTTTGCTCCATTTATTTCAACTTCACCCTTTAAAGGTGTAGGTCCTGTAATTACTAATTTCTCCAATTAAAATCCACCTCTTATTGCTTAATATACTATAAAAACAGAGTGTATAATAATTTACACTCTATTTACCTAATTAATATAACATAAAGTTTGAAGTAATGCAACAATTTATAAGTAATTAATTTTTTGCAGTAAATAATCCTGTTTTATTAAATAGTTCCACTAATCTAAACTTAAATTGAATATCTGAAGCTGATTTTTCAGATATTAAGGCAAATTCCTCATCAGATAAATTTTCTTCTAATATAGCTTTAGAGTCCTCAGGAACTATACCAGAGCTGATATCTACAAAACATAGTGGTGGAAACATTACACACCACCAATTTTGACCTTTTGCTTCACCAATTTCAACTCTTAATGCATCATATAAACCAGCTGGTAGAGAAATATCACCATAATTTTTAGTAGGAAATTCGAAATAACCTATGTTAATATTTACAGGATATGAATAACCTTCTTCTTTTATAGTATCAATAGCTATTTGTTGAAATCTTTCTTTATTTGCCTGTACTATGGAGATTGCATCCTGCTTAGTTTTGCAATTAACACATATTTCATTCATATATTTTAATAAATTATCACGTACCTTAAATTTTAATTCCTGATCATAATCTGTATCACTATTTGCTATAACATGTAATCTAAAAACATTTTCAGATAAATCAGTAGAAATATTTTGTGCATAGGAAAAAGCCGATATACAAAAATATAAGAAAAACAATATAATTAAAATTATTACCATATTTATTTTATTTTTCATCTGTTACCTCCAAAAAACTTTTTTTCAAAAATATTCTATAAAATAATTATTACCAAATAAAAAAAATTTATACAATTAAAAAAAATGTCGATAAATTTTAATTGAAATATTATTGACATATTTGAAATAAAATGGTAAAATTTACCAGTAGACAGAAAGAAAAAAACAGTAAATCCGTAAGTTTTATTTAATAAAGGAGCGAGATTTAAATGGGTGAAAATAAAAAATCAAAAGAAAAAATTTGTAGCTTTTATGCAAGTGATTATCATTTTGAAATGATAAGTTTGCCATATATAGAAAAAATGTTAGAAAAAAATAAAAATATAATTATTTTAACAGAAAATAATTTAGAAGATACAGCAAATAAGTTAATAAATAGAATAAATTTAAAAAAAGAAAAAAAAGAAAAATTATTTAAAATTGATTGGAATAATGATTATGAAAATAAAATTAAAAAAATACAAAAAAATAATAATTTAATAGTATTTATTAAAGGTAAAAAAGATTATATAAAAAACACTAACGAAAAGTTAGAAAAGATTGTTAATAATAAAGAAATTAAAATTATTGATTGTTATAATATTGAGGAAGTTGCTAATGATTATAATGACATCACTAAAAATTATAAAAAAAGCTTAAATACTATGGGAGTAAAAGAAATAGAAAAAATATAAAAAAAAGGTTGATATTTTATTTAAAATGGTATATAAATATTGTTAAGACTTTAAAACTAAAGGGGTTTTTTTATGAATACAGAAATTGAAAACACAAAAATCATTTTAAAAAAATATGGACAAGAACATTTATTAAATAGTTACGATAAATTAAGCGAAAAAGATAAAAAAACATTGCTTGATGAAATTGATAAAATAGATTTTGAGCTTATGAATAGTTTGTATAATAAAACAAAACAAGAAGAAAAAAAAGAAAAAGATAAAATCACACCAATTGATTATTTAGATAAATATAAATTAAAAGATGAATTCAAATACTATGAAAATATAGGAAAAAAATCAATTAAAGAAGGGCAATTAGCAGCAGTAACTATGGCAGGAGGACAAGGAACTAGATTAGGACACACAGGACCAAAAGGAACATATGATATTGGACTTGATTCACATAAATCTCTATTTGAATTATTATGCGATAATTTAAAAGAAGAAGGGAAAAAATATGGAGTTACAATCCCTTGGTTTATTATGACAAGTAGAGAAAACAATAAAGAAACAATAGAATTTTTTGAAAAAAATAAATATTTTGGATATCAAAAAGATAAAAATCTTTTCTTTTTTATTCAAGGTGAATTACCAATGATGGACACTGAAGGTAAAATATTAATTGGAGAAGATGGTTTAGTAAAACTTGCTGCAGATGGACATGGTGGAATCTATGAAGCACTTGTAAAAACAGGAATGATAAAGAAAATGACTGAAATGGGTATAAAATGGATATTTATAGGTGGAGTAGATAATTGTCTAGTAAAAATGGTTGACCCAGTATTAATGGGAATAGCAATTGATAAAAAAGTAACTGTAGCATGTAAATCAGTAGTAAAAGCAAATCCAAAAGAAAAAGTTGGAGTATTTTGTAGAAAAAATGGAAAACCAAATGTTATAGAATATACAGAAATTACAGATGAAATGGCAGAATCAACAGATGAAAATGGTGAATTACTATATGGAGAATCACATATTTTATGTAATTTATTCAGTGTTGATGCTGTAGAAAGAATGGGCGCAAAACCATTGCCTTATCATATAGCATATAAAAAAGCAACATATATAGATAAAAATGGAAAAGTGGTTGTACCAGATTCACCAAATGCTTATAAATTTGAAGCATTTTTATTCGATGCATTTGGAGAAGTAGATGAAATGGCAGTACTAAGGGTAAAAAGAGAAGAAGAATTTGCACCAGTTAAAAATGCAGATTCAGTTGGAGTAGATTGCCCAAAAACTGCAAGAGAATTATATGAAAACTTTTATAAATTAAAGTAAATATGGAACCTTTTAATCAATGAGGACGGAGGATAAAAATGGATTATTTAAATGAATACAATAAATGGTGTGAAAGTTCAGAAATTGATGAGGAAATGAAAAAAGAATTAATAGCAATTAAAAATGATATGTCTGAAATAGAGGATAGATTTTATAAGGAATTAGAATTTGGAACAGCAGGGCTTCGTGGAATAATAGGCGCAGGAACAAATCGAATGAATAAATACACAGTTGGAAAGGCAACACAAGGATTAGCAAATTATATTATAGAACAAGGAACAGAAAATAAAGGTGTAGCAATAAGTTATGATTCTAGAAAAATGTCAAAGGAATTTAGTCTGCAAACAGCGTTAATTTTAAATGCTAATGGAATAAAAACATATCTATTTGAAGAATTAAGACCAGTTCCTGAATTATCATTTGCTGTGAGAGAATTAGGTTGTACTGCTGGAGTGATGATAACTGCAAGCCATAATCCACCAAAATATAATGGATATAAGGTATATTGGGATGATGGAGCTCAAATAGTTAGCCCTACAGATAAAGATATAATTGAAAAGGTAAGAGCTATAAAAAACTATAGCGAAATCAAAGAAATATCAAAAGAAGAAGCTAAAAGAAAAGGTTTATTTAATATTATAGGAACAGAAATGGATGACAAATACTTAGAAGTTTTAAAAAACAAGGTATTAAATCCAGAAATAGTTAAGGAATTTGGAAAAGATTTAAAAGTAGTATATACACCATTACATGGAACAGGTAATACTATAGCAGAAAGACTTTTAAAAGAAATAGGCTTAAAAAATGTATATGTAGTTCCAGAACAAAAAGATCCAGACGGAAATTTTCCAACTGTAGATTATCCAAATCCAGAAGATAAAAAAGCATTTAAATTAGCATTAGAATTAGCAAAAAAAACAGATAGTGATGTTGTTTTAGCAACAGATCCAGATGCAGATAGATTAGGAATATTTGCAAAAGATGCTAAAACAGGTGAATACAAAGAATATACTGGAAATATGTCAGCATTATTAATTGCCGAATATAGAATTTCGCAAATGAAAGAAAAAGGAATTTTACCTAATAATGGAATATTTATAACCACAGTTGTGTCATCTGAATTAGCTAAAGCAATTGCAAGAAATTATAATTTAGAATGTATAGAAGTTTTAACAGGCTTTAAAAATATAGGTGCCGTTATGAGAAAAGCAGAAGAAAATAAGGACAAAACATATGTATTTGGATTTGAAGAAAGTTATGGATGCTTAATCGGAGACTATGCAAGAGATAAGGATGGAATTGCAGCAGTAATGGCATTGTGTGAAGCTGCTTGTTATTACCGCTCTAGAGGAAAAACATTATGGGATGCTATGCAAGATATTTATAAAAAATATGGATATTATAAAGAAACTCAAGTATCAATAGTACTTGAAGGTAGTAGCGGAGCAGATAAAATAAAAGAAATAATGTCTAACATGAGAAATAATATGTTAGAAAAAATAGGAGATCATAAAGTTATTGGTTTCAAAGATATTGAAAGAGATATTATAAAAAATCTTATTACAGGAGAGGAAAAGAAAACAGGTTTACCAACATCAAATGTTTTATATTATGAATTAGAGCAAGATAGTTGGTGTTGTATAAGACCATCAGGAACAGAGCCTAAAATAAAATTATATATGGGAGTAAAAGGAACATCAAATGAAGATGCAAATGAAAAGTTAGAACAACTAAAACAAGCAATGACTAATGCTGTGAAAGGGATTTAGGGACGTTCTTTCCTTCCCTCTTTTAGGGATTAAGGGACACTCCTTGGTGATTTGCCAGGGTAGTGTTCCATTATTTTTTTATTTAATCGTTCATTTCGTTCAAAAAGAACTTGTAAATTATTAGAATACGCCTCTTTCAGGTTCAAAATGTA
>CAMNPT010000030.1 GCA_946548575.1 uncultured Clostridium sp.
TCTAATTTTCACTCTAATCAATCATAAAGAAAAAAATAAGGACACATACCCTAGCTAAAAAGCTAAGGAGTGTCCCCTAATCCCTAAAAGAGGGAAAGAAAGAACGTCCCTTAATCCCTAAAATTCACAATTTTTTGGTGTTCTTGGGAATGGTAGTACATCACGAATATTTTGCATTCCTGTTAGATACATAATAGCTCTTTCAAAACCAAGTCCGAATCCAGAGTGTATACAACTTCCATATTTTCTTAAATCTAAATACCATTCATAATATTCAATTGGCATGTTTAATTCTTTCATTCTAGTTATTAATTTTTCATAATTTTCTTCTCTTTGACTTGCACCAATTATTTCTCCGATTCCTGGAACCAATAAATCTGTTGCAGCAACTGTTTTTCCATCTGGATTTTGTTTCATATAAAATGCTTTTATATCTTTTGGGTAATCGGTTAAAAATACAGGTTTTTTGTATATTTTTTCACATAAAAATCTTTCGTGTTCTGTTTGCAAATCAACACCCCAAGATACTTTAAATTCAAATTCATCATTATGTTTTTCTAATTCTTTTACAGCTTCTGTATAAGTAACTCTAGCAAAATCTGAATTAATTACATGATTTAATCTTTCAAGTAATCCTTTATCAATAAAATTATTGAAAAATTCCATTTCTTCAGGGCAATTATCAATAACATATTGAAAAATATATTTTATCATATCTTCTGCTAAATCCATATCATCATTTAAATCTGCAAAGCATATTTCAGGTTCAATCATCCAGAATTCTGCTGCGTGTTTTACAGTATTTGAATTTTCAGCTCTAAATGTAGGACCAAATGTATAAACATTTCTAAAACTTTGTGCAAATGTTTCAGCATTTAATTGTCCACTTACAGTTAAATGTGCTTGTCTTCCAAAAAAATCTTGAGCAAAATCAACTTGTCCATTTTCTGTTTTTGGAATATTTGTTAAATCAAAAGAATTTACATTAAACATTTCACCAGCACCTTCTGCATCACTTCCTGTCAAAATAGGTGTATGAACGTAAACAAATCCTCTTTCTTGGAAAAAACGATGAATTGCATAAGATAACACACTTCTAACTCTAAAAACAGCATTAAAAGTATTTGTTCTAGGACGAAGATGTGCAATTGTTCTTAAATATTCAAAAGAATGTCTTTTCTTTTGAAGTGGATAGCTATTATCAGATAAGTTAAAAATTTCAATACTTGTTGCTTTAATTTCAAATGGTTGTTTAGCATTTTCAGTTATAACTAAAGTTCCAGTTACTTTTATAGAAGAACTGATTGTTATTTTCTTTATTTCATCAAAGTTATTTAAATCATCAGTAAATACAATTTGGATATTTTTAAAAAATGTACCGTCATTTAATTCAATAAAACCAAAAGTTTTAGAGTCTCTAACAGTTTTTACCCATCCTTCAATTGTAATTTCTTTATCCTCGTAAGTTTTTGTATCTTTGTATAAATTTCTAACTGTTAATTTTTGCATAATATTTCCTCCTTTATGTATAAAATCTTATATATTATATGACAGAAATTAGGAAAACTCAAGAGTTTCTCTTGAAAATTTAAATATTAAAGTATATAATTAAGAAAAAAATGGAGGTAAAGTTATGCAAAAAAAATTTATAGTAAAAAAATGTGATATGTGTGGAGCACTTATAAAAGTAATAAATGACTGTAACTGTGCATGTGGTTTTGAATGTTGTGGAGATAAAATGAGAACACTAGAACCAAACTCAGTCGAAGCTGCAGTTGAAAAACATATTCCAACTTATGAGGTTAAAGATGGAAAAATATTTGTAAAAGTAAATCATGTAATGGAAGAAGAACATTATATAGAATGGATAACAATTTTTTATGGAGATAGAGAAGTTACAACATATTTTAAGCCAGGAGATGAGCCAGTAGCTCATTGCAAATATGTACCAGGTTCAGTAATTTATGCATATTGTAATAAACATGGTTTATGGAAAAAAGAAGTTGAATAAATAAATATTTTTTGATTTTGTCTATAAAAGTACAAATAGTTCTAAATTTTCAATGCATACTTGAAGGTTTAGAACTTTTTTGTTGCAAAAAATTTTTTATTATGATATATTATGTTTGGAATAAATTAATAATTTTTGAGGAGAATAAAATGTTAAAAATAGATGGTAAATATGGTAATGTACATATTGATGGTATGAGTATAGATATTGAAAAAACTAAAATAAGTGATTTAAATAAATATTTAAGAGAATTGGAAACAAAAAGAATGCAACTCATAGAACAACAAAATAGTTATTTATCACAAATAATAAATTAAAAGGAGTCAAAAGATGAATGCAAAGAAAGTAATAAAAGGTATTGCAAAGACTACAGGTAAATATACTTTAAAGGGATTAGGAAAAGGAATTGAATTAACAGGTCGTGGAGCTATAAAGACTGTAAATGCATTAGTAAAAAATCCTCAGATACAAAAACTTGCTACTAGTGCGGGAATTTTAGCAGCAGGTGTTATGGTTCCAACAGTTGGTGTAGGATTAATAAGTACATTAGGAATAAAATATATAGTAGATAAATCACTACTGGGAAAGAATAAAGGAATGCTAGATGAAATTAATGATATATTACGAATGGGAAATGCAGTAACTAGAAATGCTAGTAATAAGATTTTAAGTCCAACACTAAATAAAATGGATAGAGGTATGAATAAATTAGGTAAAAGTTATCAAAATAAAATAAATGATATGTTTAGATAATTAGGAGAGAAACGATGGAAAAAAATAAAATATTTGAAAAATTAAATGAAAATTTATATAATTTGGATAATGTAGAGAGTGAAATTTCAATGATTGAATTAGCAATATATCAAAAAAGTATAGAAGAATTGAAAGAAAAAAAAATAAAAGAAATAAGAGATTTTTTTGAACAAAAATCAGGATTTTATAATCAGAGAATTGAAAAATACAATTACGAAATAAATAATAATATAGAAAAATATAAAAATCAAATAGACAAGTTAATTAATACATATGATAATTTATATGTAAATGTATTTAAAATAATGGAAAGTGCTATAAATAATCAAAAAATAGCTGTTGCTAATATAGTAACACTAACAGAAAGAATACAAAAAGAAGATTTAAAAGATACTGAAGTAGAGAAAATAAGAAATACTATAATAGCTTGTGCTGAGAAGAAATTGAATTATGCTGTTATTATTGATGAGTGTAAGGCAAGAATAAAATGGTGTATAGATGATTCTCTAAATAATATAGATGAAATATTTAAAAATAATATTTATCAATTACAAATATATGATGAAAATATAATTAATAAAATAAAAAGAAAATTTTTTAATATAATTTTTGGAAAAAGTAGTTATAAGAAACTTTTAGAAAATTATGAATTTGAATATTTAAATGATATAAAGAAAAAAAATAACGATAAAATTTTAGATATTACAGCTACCATAAATGGAATTATGAAACAAATAGAAGAAACAAAAAAGCAGATAACATTGAAATATAAAGAGAAAATGTATGCATAGATAGTGTATATAAGTGGTGAACGATAGAATCTTTATTAGCAAATAATAGGAGTATAATATGGTAAGATATCAAACTAAACAAAGCATAAAAAAACAGATAGAACAAAGACAATTACTTTCAACAAGAAGTCAAATTTTAAGGACAGATACAGTTTTAAGAACTAAGAGTCGACCAAAATTAAAGATGAATGCGATAAAAACGAATGAAATGACTAAAACAAAATCAAGACAAAAAAGAAAATTGCTGGTATATAAAAAAGATGACAAATTTTATATTGACAACTCAGCAGCTTATGCTTTGAAACTAACAAATGTTAGGGCAATTATGACGGAAAATCCACATTTGATTGAAATAGGAATAGATACATTATATAGATTTCAAAATGATAAAGATATTGAAATTATATATCAAGAACAAGAGAAAGAAACAAAAAAAGAGGAATCTAATTTATCAGAAACTCTAGATGAACTAGAACAAGGAAAATATGGTATTGGGATTCATGGAGTTGATAAGGGTAGTAGAGAAGAAAAACAGGATATAGCAGATAGTATTAGCAATGAAGGTTTAAATATAAATAATAATAGTAAAACTATTTTAAGTACATCAATTTCTTTAGGAACAAATGAAAATACGCAAAGAATAAGTCAACAAATTAAGGGATACAAGTTTGGTAATGGAACAAAAACAAATGTTATAATTGCTGTACCTTTATATATAAAAAATGAAAGTGGAGATAAGATTTTTTTAGGATTTCCAGATCAAAGTAAAAGAACATCGGGACAACAATATAACGAACATTGCATTTTAGATAGAATATGCTCACGAATGAAGAAAATACCACCACAGTTTATTTTAGGATATTACTGTGAAAATCAAGATGGAAGTGAGAGATTTATAAAGAATGGACAGCATTATTCAAATCTTTTGCTAGAAGATAGAGAGGCTTTTTTTACTGAAATATCTTCAAATATGGATGATATTTCAAGAAATTATAATGACTTAATTGCTAATGGAAATATAGAACAATTAGGTCAAATTAAAGAAAAAATGCAAAAATTAGGGATGAATTCTTCGTTAATAGATAATGGATTAACATTAGTTCAAGGATTCAAAGAAAGAGAAATTTCTCAAGATGTAAGGAAAAGAAATACAAGACAAATTATTTTGAATAATAATGAGCAAAGTGATAAAGCATCAATTCAACAAAAAAAGAATGTAAGAAGAGTTATTTTAGAGAATAGCCCACAAAATGATAGTTTATCTAATTCAGCTAAAAGTAAAAGAACACGAATGATTTTATTAGATGCTTGTGCAGAAACAAAGCTATCTGATATAGCAAATGCTAAAGAAACATTAAGAGAAGGACTTGAAGAACCAGAAAAAGATTATAAAGGAAAAGAAGTATGAATATAAAAACAAAAGAAATATATTCGGAGGTATATCAAGTTTTAAATTTATTAGGAAATGACTATATAGATAAATTGCCAACTAGCTTAATTAATATGTTAAAAGAAAAAAGAGAGATTAATTATAATCCACAATATACTGACGATATACCATTAAATGAACAAAATATAAAAAAAGAAACAATGTCTATAATAGTTCTGTTATATTTAAATTACTGGTGTAAAGACGAAAATGAAAAATTAGAAGTAAAAAATATTTTAAAAAACAATGAAGACAAATATCAAGCGGAGCTTAGAGAAAAGTATAATCCAGATAACTTGTTTAAAGATAGAATCAGAATCAATAATACTATAAATGAAACAAGTAATATTACTGAAATGATAGAATATAAGGAATCGATATTTAAAAGATTTTTAAATAAAATTAAAAGTATATTTGTAAGGAAATAGGAGAGTATAGAGCAAGTATGTTTACTTGTTCTATTTTTTTAACAATATGAATATAAACAACTATTTACCGATATTACCTTTGATAAAACGAAACAAATTCTTGTTAAAATATTGAAACAGTTCAAGAAATATGAGATAAATAGAAGAAATAAAACTTAACTGTACGGGAAATTTGTATAGTTGAAAAAGGAGATGAGATTATTAATTAAATTAGTTCAAATAAAAAAGAAAAGAGCAATTTCAAAAATATTATAAAAAAAGCGATAATAGCATGTGAAAATAGTCAAATACCTGTGCAACAATGTTTTTCCTAATTGGGAAAAACATCAAAAATGCCAAATGGTGGAGAAAAATATGTTGAAGATTTTGACTACAAATTAAATAGATATGCTTGTTATTTAATAGTACAAAATGGAGATACCAGAAAAAAGACAATAGCATTAGCTCAAACTTATTTTGCAGTTCAAACAAGAAAGCAAGAATTAACAAGACAAGAATATGAACAATTAAGTGAAGATGAAAAAAGATTATATACTAGAAAAAATGTAAAAGATAAAAATAAATATTTATTTGATACAGCAAATTGGCAGGTGTAAAAAATTACGGAAAATTTAATAATTATGGTTATAGAGGACTATATAATGGAGAAACAGTTAAAGACATTGCAAATAGAAAAGGTATATCAGAAAAAGAAGAAAAAATATTATATTAGCATTGTTGATATAGTAGGAGTTTTAGAGAAAAGTACAAAAAGTTCTAAATTTTCAATGAATACTTGAAGGTTTAGAACTTTTTTTGCGTAAGTTACATAAAATATAACAAAAACATTAGGAAGGTGGTATAAAAATGTCAGAATACATAATAAAAGGAGGAAAAAAACTAGAGGGGGAAGTAACTATATCAGGATCAAAAAATGCAGCTTTACCAATAATTGCAGCAACAATTTTAAATGGAGGAAAATCAATATTATATAATGTACCAGATATACATGATACAAAAATGATGTTTGAAATATTAAAACAATTAGGAGCGAGTGTAGAAAAAAGGAAAAATAAAGTTATTATAGATACGAATAAAATAAACAACCAAGAAATCACAGAAGAATTGATGAGAGAAATACGTTCTTCTGTTATTTTTGTGCGGAAGTTTAATAGGAAAATATAGAAAAGCAGTCTTTACTTATCCAGGAGGATGTGACATTGGAGCAAGACCAATAGAACTTCATTTAAAAGCTTTTGAAAAATTAGGAATAAATATTATCAAAAACTATGGAAATATTGAATGCATTTGTGATAAAATAGTAGGAGAAAATATACACCTAGATTTTCCAAGTGTAGGAGCAACCGAAAACATAATTTTAGCAAGTTGTTTAGCAGAGCGGAACAACGGTAATTACAAATGCTGCAAAAGAACCAGAAATTTTAGATTTACAAAATTTTTTAAATAAAATGGGAGCAAAGATACAAGGAGCAGGCTCTAGTAAAATTCAAATTCAAGGTGTAAAGAAATTAAAAGATGTTAGCTATAACATAATGCCAGACAGAATAGAAGCAGGAACATTTTTGTGTATTGGAGCAATGAATAATGGAAAAATAGAAGTAAAAAACGTAGAACCAAACCATATCACACCAATAACACACAAATTAGAAGAAACAGGTTGCAAAATACAAATAAAAAAAGATATAATTAATATTATAGCACCAAAAAAATTGAAAGCAGTTGATATAAAAACAATGCCATATCCTGGATTTCCAACAGATATGCAATCAATTTTTGCAAGTATGCTTACACTTGCAAAAGGAACATCAATTGTTGTTGAAAATATATTTGAAAACAGATATAAATATACACAAGAATTAATAAGGATGGGTGCAAAAGTAACAATAGAAGGAAAAATAGCTGTAATAAAAGGTGTTAGAAAATTATATGGTGCAAGCATAAATGCAACAGACTTAAGAGGTGGGGCAGCTTTAGTTATGGCAGCAATAGCAGCTAAAGGGACTACAAAAATTGATAAAATAGAATATATATTACGTGGATACGAAAATTTTGAGACAAAACTTAAAAATATAGGAGCAGATATAATGTATAATGTCCATTAGGACCTGTCCCTAAAAGGACACAGAAGGGGTTGAAGATAATAAAAATGACAAATAAAGATAATATTAAAAAACAACAAGCAAGACATAACAAAGTTTCAAAAAAAGAAAAGAAAAGAAGAAAATTATTTAAAAAGATAAAATTTATTTTAAAATTAATATTTTTTGTTGGACTCATTGCAGGAGCAGTTGTTTTTGCGTTAACTTCACCTATTTTTAATATTAAAGAAATAAAGGTAGAAAATAATAATAAAGTTCCAAGTGATACAATTATAAGTTTATCTGAATTAAAAATAGATGAAAATATTTTTAAATTCAGAAAATCATCAATTATTGAAAAAATTAAAGAAAATCCATATATAGAGAATGCAAGTATAAAAAGGAAACTTTCTTCAACAATTGAAATAAATATTGAAGAAAGAGTAGCAAAATATAGTGTGGAATATGTTGGAAAATATGTTTTAATAAATTCACAAGGTTATTTATTAGAAATAGTTGATGATAATCAGAATTTACCAATTATTAAAGGAACTACAACAAATATAGAGGAAATTAATTTAGGAGAAAGGCTTAATAACGAAGATTTAGAAAGTTTAGGAGATGTTATAAAAATACTTAATACAGCAAAAGAAAATGGTATAGAAGAAAAAATTACAAGTATTGACATAAGTGATAAAAACGAATATATTATATATCTACAAGAGGAAAAGAAAACAATACATCTAGGAGATAATACGAATTTAAGTAACAAAATGTTAAATGCAGTAGCAATTATTGAACAGGAAAAAGAGGTTGAAGGAGATATATATGTTAATGGAGACTTAAATAATAAATTTAAACCATATTTTAGACAAAAAGTATAAAAGGAGGAGAAAAAATGACAAACAAAAAAATAGTAGCAATTACATTAGGAATAGTTTGTTTTGCGTTAACATTAGGTATTTGTGTTCAGATAAGAACAGTAAAAAATACAAATTCAGCTGTTAGTAATAATTATGAGGAAAACAACCTTAGAGCTGAAGTCCTAAGATATAAAGAAAAATATGATAATAAAATTAAAGAACTTGAAAAAGCAGAAAAAGAACTAGAAAAAGAAAGAGAAAATTCGACAAAAAATAATAGTCAACTAGAAGAAAAAGAAGAACAAATAAAAAATGGAAATAAAATTATAGGATTATCTGAAGTTATGGGGCCAGGTGTAATAGTAACTTTATCAGATAGTAAAAAAGATATTAATACTGCATTAGATCCAAATTCATTGTTAGTACATGATTTAGATGTTTTAAGTGTAATAAATGAACTAAAAAATGCAGGGGCAGAAGCAATAGCAATAAATGATGAAAGATTGGTTCCTACTTCTGGAATAACATGTGCTGGAAATATTATAGAAATTAATGGTGAAAAAGTAGGAGCTCCTTTTGAAATTAAAGCAATTGGACTTCCTGAACAATTAGCTGCTTTATCAAGACCAGGTGGATATTTAGAAATATTAAAAAATTATAGTATAGGGGTTGAACTAAAAAAATTAAATAATATTACTATACCAAAATATTCTGGAACAATAAATTATAAATATATGAAAGATAGTAAATAGAAGGAGGCTTCATTAAATGAAAAATATAAAGAAAGGGAAAATTACGATAGTTATAACAGCTGGGTTAGCATGTTTTTGTTTAGCATTAGTTATGTCTATGCAATTTAAAATAGTAAACGAAACAGATATTACTTCTATTGAAAACATGAGAGAAACAGAATTGAGAACTGAACTAGCAAATTGGAAATCTAAATATGAGGAAACTAATCAAAAATATGAAGAAACACAAAGCAAAATAAAAGAATATAAAGAAACAAAGCAATCTAATGAAGAAACAGAAAAATTAGTAGATTCAGAATTAGAACAAGTAAATCAAACACTTGGTAAAACAGATGTTGAAGGTGAAGGAATTGAAATAACTTTAAGAGATAGTGAAAATGAAGAAGTGCCAAAAATAATTGCTGATGATTTAATTGCAATTGTAAATTCACTAAAATTATCTGGAGCAGAAGCAATATCTATAAATGATGAACGAATTATAAATATGAGTGATTTAGTAGATATTAGTAACAGTTTTATTAAAGTAAATGGGCAAAGAATACTTGCACCTTATGTAATAAAAGCAATTGGAAATCAAGTTTATTTAGAAAGTGGACTTTTAGGTAATGGAGGACATGTTGATAGCATGAAAAAGCTAGGACAAGATATTTCAATTGAAAAACAAAATAAAGTCAATATTTTAAAATATAATGATGAAATAAAAGCTAAATATCTAGAATAGGGAGGAATAAAAATGATTTTTATAGCAATATTAATAGGTTGTATTTTAGGAGCTTTAATTGGAATGAATTCTCCAATGATTCCATATACATATTCAAGTTATCTTGCAATAGCAATTATTGCAGCATTAGATTCAGTTTTTGGAGGAATAACTTCTGTAATAAAAAAGAATTTTGATTTAAAAATATTTATTACAGGATTTTTTGGGAATGCAATACTTGCAATACTTTTAACAATATTAGGTCAAAAACTAAATGTTGATATTTATTTAGCAGCAATTATTGTATTTGTAGGTAGAATGTTTGTTAATCTAGCGATCATTAGAAGATATTATATAGATAAATGGATAGAAATTTTTGGGAAAAAGAAAAAAATAAATATACAAGAAAAAGAGTGAAAAGTTACTGAAAACTAAAGAAAATTAGTGAAGCGGGAGTACTCCTGCTTTAACTATGTCTAAAGATTTACAAATATTACGACAGTATTACAAAAATATTACAAAAATATAACAAATTCTATTGACAATTTTTAAAAAATGTAATATATATACATTTGTAAGAATTATACTAAAAAATGGAGGAATTAACTTGGCAATCGGAGATATCATAGTAGGTGTTGACATAGGAACAAGTAAGGTTTGCACAGTTGTGGGAGAAGTAAACAACTTTGGTCAAATAGAAATAATATGTAATACCTCATATAAATGTAGTGGACTAAAGAAAGGAAAAATAATAAACGAAGAAGAAATAATTTTAAGCCTAGCAAAAACTATAAAAGATGCCGAGGATGAAACTAATTTAAAAATAAATTCAGCATATGTAACTATTCCTGGAAAATATGCAACAATAGTACAAAATAGTATATCAAAGGAAGTAAAAGATAAATATTCAGGAATATCAGTAAGAGACGTTCAAAGTGCAATAATGCAAGTAAAAGACATTGACATCCCAGAATCAAAAACTTTAATAGATATTGTACCAGATAAAATTACTCTTGAAAATGGAACCGTAGTTTCAGACCCAGTTGGAAGTTTAAGTTCAAGTTTTTCAATTAGTGCACAAGTGATATTAGCAGATAAAGATTATGTAAAACAGTTGAGCGGAATATTCAAAAAAGCAGGCTTAGAAATAGATGGAATTGTACCAATAACTCTAGCTGAAAGAAACTTAATATTAGATAAAAATGAATTACATGATAGTATAATGCTTCTTGATATAGGTGCTGGAAATACTGATATAGGTGTTTTTGAAGGCTCATCATTTTTATATACAAACTCTATTCCAGTAGGTGGAGATAATATAACAAATGATATTGCAATGGTATTAAACATATCAGAAGAAGAAGCAGATAAATTAAAGAGACAATATGGATTAGCTTTAAAATCATTTATAGATAATGATAATGATATTATACTAAATACATGTAAAGACACAAATAAAAACAAAATAATAAAAAGTTCAGAATTAATAGAAATTATTGAAGCAAGAATTGAAGAAATTTTCTCAATAGTAAATAAAGATATAATAAATCAAGGTTTAAAGCAAAAAATAAATAATGTAATACTTACAGGGCAAGGTATTGTAAATATAAATAAAAGTGATGTTGCTGGAAAAATCAATTTAAATATACCAGTAAAAATTTCAACAGGCAGAGCAATTAGTACTGTAAAACCAGCATATAGAACAAGTTATGCTCTGGTAAGATATATAGCAGCAAGACCTTTTGCAAAAAATGTATCAAGCAGTATAGATACAAAAGATAATGAAAGCCTTATAAAAACAATAGTACAAAGAGTAAAAGAATTTTTTTATTCATAAAAAAGTTATTAATTTTAATTATATATAAGTATAAAGGGAGGAATACTAAATGATGGAATACAATGATGACAATAATATTGCAATGATGGATGGAACAGCTACAATAAAAGTTATAGGTGTAGGTGGAGCAGGAAATAATGCTGTAAATAGAATGATAGATGCTGGAATAAAAGGAGTAGACTTTATTGCAGTAAATACAGATAGACAAGCATTACAAACATCAAAAGCAAGCACAAAAATTCAAATAGGAGAAAAAATAACAAGAGGATTAGGAGCAGGAGCAAACCCTGATATTGGAGCTCAATCAGCTGAAGAAAATAAAGCAGAAGTTGCAGAAGTATTAAGAGGAGCTGATATGGTATTTGTTACAGCCGGAATGGGTGGAGGAACTGGAACAGGTGCTGCACCAATTGTTGCACAAGCTGCAAAAGAAATGGGAATATTAACAATAGGTGTTGTTACAAAGCCATTTACATTTGAAGGTAAAAAAAGACTTTCTCAAGCAGAAAGAGGAATTGAAAGTTTAAAAGGAAAAGTAGATACATTAGTAGTAATACCTAATGATAAATTACTACAAATAATAGATAGAAAAACATCTATAATAGAAGCATTTAAATTAGCAGATGATATTTTAAGACAAGGTGTTCAAGGAATATCAGATTTAATAGCTATACCAGGACTAGTTAATTTGGATTTTGCAGATGTAAAAACAATAATGCTAAATCAAGGAATGGCACACATGGGTGTAGGTAAAGCATCTGGAGAAAACAGAGCAGAAGATGCTGCAAAAGAAGCTATTCAAAGTCCACTATTAGAAACATCAATTGAGGGAGCAAAAGGTGTAATTATAAATATTACAGGTGGAGAAGATTTAGGATTACATGAAGTAAATACAGCAGCAGAATTAGTACAACGTAGTGTTGACCCAGAAGCAAATATTATATTTGGTACTGTAACAGATGCAAATATGACAGATGAAATTCAAATAACAGTAATTGCAACAGGATTTGAAAAAAATGAATCAATTTCTAGTATTGGAGTAGACAATATAGTATCAAAAAATTGGGAAAAGAAAATAAATTCTATTCCATCAAGTCATGAATCAAGTTCATCACAAAATGATTTAGACATTCCATCTTTTTTAAGAAAAAATAAAAATAAAAATATGTAATGTCCATTTGGGGACAGGTCCCTTTGGAACAAAATGTCCATTTTGGGACAGATGTAGAAAATAAAATAAGAATAAAAAAGAAATAATCGAAACAGCTCGATTATTTCTTTTTTTCGCACATAAGAAAAGACAGCTTTTTTAAAATACAGGTAGTAAAATGTTTACCAAAGGAATGAAAAACAAAAATGACAATTTATATTGATGTTGTATTAATAGAAAATTTAATAATGAATTATATAATATTGTTTACTACCAGCTTAGTATTAAAAATAAAAACAAAACATATAAGAACTATTTGTGCTAGTCTATTAGGAGCAATATATTCAGTAATTGCATATATGGGAATATTAAAAATATATTCAAGCATCTTCTTAAAAATTATTTTATCAATTCTAATTGTGTATATAGCATTTAATCCACAAAATATACAAAAAATGTGGAAAGAACTACTTATATTTTATTTAGTCTCTTTTGTATTTGGAGGAGCTGCATTCTCTTTAATTTATATTGTAAAGCCACAAAATATTTTAATGAGAAATGGATTATTTTTAGGTACATATACATTAAAAAATGTTTTACTAGGTGCGATTATAGGCTTTATTACAATATTAAGTTGTTTTAAATTTATAAAAAGTAAAATTTCAAAAAAAGATATGTTTTGCGATATAGAGGTAAAAATAAATGATAAAAAAATAAAAACAAAAGCCATGATAGATACAGGAAATTGCCTAAAAGAACCTATAACATCGTTGCCTGTTGTAATTATAGAACATACATTATTATATGAATGTATACCAAAAGAAATTTTAAACAATTTAGAAAAAATAATAGGAGGTGATTTTGAAAAAATTTCAGAAAATATAAAAAACGAGTATATTTCTAAATTAAAGCTGATACCATTTTCTTCATTAGGAAAGCAAAATGGAATGCTATTAGGAATAAAACCGCAATATTTAAAAATAATAAATGATGAAGAAATAAAGGAAGTAAAAAATGTAATAATAGGTATTTATAATAAATCATTAACAAAAAAAGGAGAATACAGAGCTTTAATGGGAATTGAATTAATATGAAAGGAAAGTGATTTATATGAAATTTGTAGATTTAGTAAAAAATAGCATCAATACTATTTGTGCTAAATATTTAAATGAAAATAATGAAATTGAATATTTACCGATTTTTTACATAGCAGGTAGCCAAACACTTCCACCACCACTACCACCTGAAGAGGAAGCGGAATTGATAGCTAAACTATCTGAAGAAGACAATTTACAAACAAGGCAAATATTGGTTGAAAGAAATTTAAGATTAGTTGTTTATATTGCAAAAAAATTTGAAAATACAGGAATAGGAATAGAAGATTTAATTTCTATAGGTACAATTGGATTAATGAAAGGTGTAAATACATTCAACTCTGAAAAAAACATAAAACTTGCAACATATGCATCAAGATGTATTGAAAATGAGATATTAATGTTTTTAAGAAAAAGTAACAAAACAAAAGGAGAAGTATCTATTGATGAACCGTTAAATAAAGATAGAGACGGAAATGAACTGTTACTCTCAGATATCTTAGGAACAGAACCAGATGTAACATCAAGAAATTTAGAAGATGAAGTTGATAAAATACTTCTTAGAAATTCTATATCAAAATTAAAAGAAAGAGAAAAAAGTATTATGGAAATGAGATTTGGATTCAAAACTGGAAAAGAAAAAACTCAAAAAGAAGTAGCAGATGAACTCCGGAATATCACAAAGCTATATATCAAGATTAGAGAAGAAAATAATAAATAAAATGAAAAAAGATATTGCAAGTAAAATAGGATAAAGGAATAAAAAAACCAAATTTGGAAAAACTTAAAATAAATTAAGAATTTCAAAGGAGGTTTTTCTTTTGTATAACAACAAAGTAGAAATATGTGGAGTAAACACATCAAAATTACCACTACTTAGTAAAAAAGAAAAAGAAGAACTATTTGTAAAAATAAAAGCAGGAGATGAAAAAGCAAGAGAAACATTTATAAATGGGAATTTAAGATTAGTATTAAGTGTGATACAAAGATTTTATGGAAGAGGAGAAGTAGCAGATGATTTATTTCAAGTAGGGTGTGTGGGATTAATAAAAGCAATTGATAATTTTGATCTAAGCCAGAATGTACAATTTAGCACTTATGCAGTACCTATGATTGTGGGAGAAGTAAAAAGGTATTTGAGAGATAATAATAGTATAAGAGTAAGTAGATCTGTAAGAGATTTAGCATATAAAGCAATTCAATTTAAAGAAAGATATATAAAAGAACATGGAAAAGAACCACATATAGATGAAATAGCAAAAGAGCTAGGAGTAGAAAGAGAAGAAATAACTTTTAGTTTTGATGCAATACAAGATCCGGTATCACTTCAAGAACCAATATATAGTGATGGAACAGAAAATATATTTATAATAGATCAAATAAAAGATAGTAAAAATACAGATGAATTATGGGCAGAAAATATGACAATAGAAGGAGCACTAGAAAAATTAAATGAAAAAGAAAAAACAATAATAACAAAAAGATTTTTTAATGGAAGAACTCAAATGGAAGTGGCAGATGAAATAGGAATATCACAAGCACAAGTATCAAGGCTAGAGAAAAGTGCAATTGCACATATAAGGAAATACTATAAATAAATTTCAACCAAAGGGGACGGTCCTTTTGGTCGGAATTGGAAGGATGGCTAATCTGCTCAAACAGTATTTATATTATTTATCGTTTCATTACTCGGTTCCATGCATAAAACAAGAATCTCTAAGATTATTTTACGGCACCCTTTCACTTAGTCCTCACAGCAAAGCTGTTCGACGCGAACATTTTCCGTAAAATAATCTTAGAGATTCTAATTTTATTCCAGTCACATTCGTAATTACACTTTAAATAGTATAAATACAGTTTGAGCAGAAAGCCTTTCTAAACTCAACCAAAAGGACCGTCCCCATTGGTCGAATTCTTGGAAACTTTTTATAATGTTTGAATATATATTATAAAAAGAGGAGGAATTTAGATGGGGGATAAGGGTTTAGATTTTAAACATAAAGAAGTGATTAATATAAAAGATGGAAAAAGATTAGGGTTAGTTCAAGATGTTTGTGCAGATTTAGATACAGGTACTATTACTCATATTATAGTTCCTGGAAGTAATAAACTTTTGAATATATTTTCACAAAGTAATGATATTGTAATACCATGGCAAAATATCAAATGTATTGGAGATGATCTTATATTGGTGGAGATATAACTTTAAAGAGGAGTTTGAATTTCAACCAAAGGGGACGGTCCTTTTGGTCGGAATTGGAAGGAGGGCTAATCTGCTTAAACAGTATTTATATTATTTATCGTTTCATTACTCGGTTCCATGCATAAAACAAGAATTTAAGAGATTCTAATTTTATTCCAGTCACATTCGTAATTACACTTTAAATAGTATAAATACAGTTTGGGTAGAAAGCCCTTCTAAACTCAACCAAAAGGACCGTCCCCACTGGTTGAATTCTTGGAAACTTTAAAATAATAAAAAAATATATTGACTTAAATTCTAATTATCTATAAAATATAGTTATGATTTAAGTCTATTTTTTTAATAGAAAATATATACAAAAGAAAGGAGATTTTTAATGGAAAATCTTAAATATAAGAGATATTCAAAAAATAATGGTATAACACTAATAGCATTAGTAATTACTATTATAGTGCTTTTAATTCTAGCAGCAGTAAGTATTTCAACTTTAACAGGAGAAAATGGATTACTTACAAAAGCTGGACAAGCAAAAGAAAATACTATAATTGGTCAAGAAAAAGAACAAGTAGAGTTAGCATACAATTCGGCTATAACAGAAAAGACAGGTGATAAAGTAACAAAAAAAGATTTACAAAAGGAATTAGACAATATAGCTGGAGTAGGTAATACATCAGTATACATTAATGATGGTTTTTTAGTAGAATATACAAATACAAACAGAAAATATTATATTAATCAAAATGGAGAAATAGAAATAGATAACGAAACTAATACCGACATATCTGATGAAAGTTTAAACAGTTTTGAGGGTAGTGGAACAAAATTAGATCCATATATAGTAATGAGTATAGAAGATTTAATGTTTTTGTCTAAAGACAGCCAAGAAGGTAACGATTATTCTAATACATATTTTAAGCTAGGGAGAAATCTAAATTTTAAATCAGAATTATCATATTGTAATTATTCAACTAAAGAATATAATGATTTTTTAGGAATAACTGATGATATAGGATTATTAGAAGCTCTGACAAATGATACATATTCTGGGTTTAAACCAATAGGATATTTAAAAGATTCACCATTTTATGGAATATTTGATGGTAATGGAAAAACTATAAGTGGAATTTACATTAAAAGTAAAAAAAATTTTTGTGGTATATTTGGAAACTCAAGCACTATAAAAAATCTAACAGTAAAAAATGGATATGTAGAAGGTGGTAATGCTACTGGTGCTATAGTTGGAGCGGTAAGAAGCGGAGAACTTGAAAATTGTGTAAATGAAAGTGTAACAGTAGTATTAACAAATGGTGAATATAGCGAAGTTGGAGGAATTGCTGGTCAAGTTAATGGAAATAGAATAGAAAGATGCAATAATTATGCAGATGTAATAGCTAGACGGAAAAATGCCTGATTTTACTGTTGATGCTGGAGGAATTTGTGGTTTTTTATGTGGTTCTTGCACAATGAATAATTGTATTAATTATGGTAATATAACAATTGAGAGTGCTGGTGGGACTTGTGCTGGTGGTATAATTGGTCAAACAATTAATGTACAAAATACAGTGGAAACTATTGAAAATTGCAAGAATTATGGAACTATTACGGGAAATAACAGTATTGCAGGTATTATTGGTTATTTGGGACGTGATGACAAAGTAAGCAATTGTGCAAATTATGGATTTATAAATGGGTTTATTTCGGTGCGGTGGAATAGTTGGAAGAAATGATCAATATTCTGGCGTATCTCGTTCTATAATTGAGAGATGTTATAATTCAGGAAGAATTAAAAATAGTAGTTATGCAGGCGGTATTATAGGTTATTTATTCAACCCGACAGGAGAAATCACAATTAAGGAGTGCTATAATAAGGGAGAATTTTTAAATAATAACTCTACTTTAAAAGGAGCTATTATAGGGCAAGAAAAGCATCCTAGTAATGTAGGAACACTTAATAACCTATATTATTTAGAATCGCTTGGAACAGTAGCTATTAAAGGAAAAGAAAATGATACAGAAAATAAAATAATGGCTGTTAGTGATGATATAAATTCATATGAAGAATTTATTACTTGGATAGAAGGTAAAATATAATTGACCAGTGGGGACGGTCCTTTTGGTTGGGTAGAAAGCCCTTCTAAACTCAACCAAAAGAACCGTCCCCACTGGTTGAATTCTTGGAAACCTAAAAATAATAAAAAAATTTAAAAATTTTTCAAAAAAATATTGACATAATGAGTTAAAAATGATATCATAAAAAAGCATTAAGAAATACCAAAAGCAAATAGGTATAAATTACCATAAAAACTTCAAAAAAAATTATTGACATTCTAAAATAAAAATGGTATTATAAAAAAGTACCTTGTAAAAACAAATGAAATAAACACTTAAGAATTAGTAATAAATAAACAACTAAGTGAATAGAATAAAGAAGAAATTACTAATTTTTATTTTGACCCAAAAAACTAAATAAAAAAGTTTTGAAAAAAATGTCGAAAAAGTGTTGACAAAAATAAAAAGGTATAGTATAATGCAAAACGTTCCACATAAACAAGGAACAAAAAAGTACATTGAAAAATAAACAATAATATCCTTTAGAGAAAATAA
>CAMNPT010000031.1 GCA_946548575.1 uncultured Clostridium sp.
CTTTATGGCATTTTTTACACTTTTTCCTTTTTACGGAGGAAGGTGAAAAAATAATTTATATTGTTGTAAATATTTTTGTTGTTTGGGGTATTCTTGGTATTATTGTAGGTATTATTAATGGTAGTTTATTTGATGATAGTTTATTTGATGATAGTTTATTTGATGATAGTTTATTTGATGATAATAGTAGTAATACTAAATCAAATAACCAATCTTCAAAATCCATATATATACCAGGTGATAATTATTATGATGCAAAGGGTATTTTAAGATTTCCAGATGAGAATTATTATGATTATAACGGAATCTTAAGATCTCCAGATGAGAATTATTATGACTCAAAAGGATTTCTAAGATCTCCAGATGAGAATTATTATGATTATAACGGAATCTTAAGATTTCCAGATGAGAATTATTATGACTCAAAAGGAATTCTAAGATCTCCAGGAACTCGCCATTATTTTTAGTTACTAAATTATTCAAAAAATAGGCAGATAACAAACTAAGCTAGAAAATTTCTAGCTTAGTTTCTTTTATATTTCAATTTTTATTTTTTCCTTGAATCTTGTTTATTTTTATGTTATATTTATTTAGAGGTATTTTATATGGATAAAAACTATTATGATATATTAGAAGTTAGCAAAAACGCTTCTCCAGAAGTTATAAAAAAAGCTTACATAACTTTAGCAAAAAAATATCATCCAGATTTACAAAATGAAGAAAGTAAAAAAATATATGAAGAAAAGCTAAAGCTTATAAATGAAGCTTACGAAGTTTTATCTGATTCAGAAAGAAAAAAGCAGTATGACATTACTCTTTCTGAATCTGAAGAGACTTTTAATTCTGATAATTTAATAAACGAAAATACTTATCTAAAAAATGAAATTCAAAATTACAAAAATATAAGCCAAGCACAGGAATTAGAAAAAAATCTTTCTAACTATGAAAAACAACTCCAATATGAACGAGAACTCGAAAATGCTAGAAAAAAAGCTTATTATGATGCTTATATTCAAGACTTAAAAAACAAAGGCTACAAAATTAGATATAAAAAAACTTTTTCTGACTATATCAGAAGTTTAATTTCATTAATGCTTACATTTTTTGTTATTTATTTAATTTTACAAATTCCGTTTGTTAAAACTTTTTTTATAAGTATTTATTATAATAATTCTTTAATAAAATTACTTATTGATAGTTTTATTAAAACTTTTATGAAATAAATAAGAAGATTAAAGAAAATTTCTTTAATCTTCTTGTATGTTAAATGACATTTCAAATTCATAGTTATTCTTTAATTTTACTATAAATTCCCATTTATATACTTTATCGTTTTCTTCTGATTCAATATCTGTAAATTCTACTTTAGCTTTGTATACTCCATTTTCTTCTTCTATACTTTTAAATACATTTTTATTATATTCAAACATATTTGCTTTTATAAAATTAATAAAAGCTTCTTCTTCTGGAAAATTATTTTGTTTAAATGTTGAATTTAATAAGTTATAAGCTTTATCATAATCTTTGTTATTTATCATTAAACGAAATTTTTCTAAACACATTTGAACTTTCTTTTTATAATCTCCATTATCATATTCGTCTTTATATTCATCAGTTATTATCGTATATGTATCTAATTTTATTGTAAAATCCATTGGAGTAACTGAATCAAAAATATACAAATTTTCAAATTGATCTTTACACACATATTGGAAAGCATAATCATCTCCTTCAACATTATTTGCTAAATATTTTTTACACTGTATACTTTCTATACGTTCTTTATTATCTATTACATATTGATTGAATTGTTCAAAACTTCCATATCTTTGATTTCTATATTCTTCATCTAAATACTCATATATTAACTTTGGAAAATGTAATGTCATTTTTTTATAAAAGTCAAAGTATTTAGAAGCACATAACATTTTTTTATCCATATTTATATATTCAAAATAGTTATTATTATTATTCTCTATTGTTTCTGTTTTATATATTAAAGCTATTTCCTCTATATTATCACTTTTTGTTTCATCTACAGGAACCAAACTATATGTTGAATTTTCACTGTCATAGTAAACTATATATTTAGCTTTTACTATTTGATCGTCCTCATTATACTGTAATCCATTTACAATATATATATATATTCTATTAGAATATTTTGCAACCATACTTGTTGCTATAAAATTTGATCCATTATTAAAATCCTCTAGCATTTCTCTAACATTATTCTCTGTTATTTTATTTTCCTCAATATATTTTGTATTTAAAGCCTCTACTAAATATTTATTCCTTTTTATTTTTTCGTCTTCATTTTCTACGTATTTTCCATCTTCTGTTATATATTTTATTGTTTCATTTCTTAAATAATCAACAAAACTATTAATATACTCTTCTACAGTAAAAAATGTCGTAGAATCCTTTTCTGTTATAAAATCTGTTTCTTCATCATCACTAAAAGCTCTCTCTTCTGTAATATATATTTCATTTAATTTTTCCTCTTCTTCTTTTTTATTATTTTTCTTTAAAGTAATAATACATATTAAAATTATGATAATAATTACACTAATTGCAATCATAAGAATTTTTATTTTTTTCATATTAACTCCTTTTACATATTTGGTGATCTCCAAGCAATATAACTTGGTTCATTAATATAATATGATGCAGAAGAACCTTTTCCTGTTTTCGCTGTTATACTATTTTGATCCCATATAGTATTATTTCCTACATAAATAACAACATGACCTCCACCATAAGCAGTCCTTGATGGTTTATTAATAACATCTCCCGGTTTTAAGTCAGATTTACTTACTTGTTTCCATCCAGCATCACTTAACATAGAAGGAAAATCTCCTGTAAAATGGTAATTATATTTGTTTATATGATCTTCTTCCATAAGTCCAGATTTATATAAAACAAGTGAAACATAAGTTGCACACACTACGCAATTATCTGATTCATATACCTTTTTTATGTTATTGTATGTTCCAGGTCCATAATATGCATTTCTGCTTAAAAACAATTGGGTTATTTCTTTACATACTTCTTCTATGTTTCCAATTGAAGCACCACTATTATGAGAAGAAATAAAATCTCCAAATACACTTTTCATTAATTTTGTGCAAGATTGAGTCCAACTTTCTGGAGTACTACAATACCAATATGCTGTTCCACGAATTGTTGTTAAGTCTGGATCTGGTAAACCATTACTAACAGCAATTCCATACCTCCAATGTGTCTTAGGGTTTGATACTGTTTCTTCTAGTGATATACATATTGTTTCCAATAAATTCATCGCTTTATCTGCTTTTGTATTTCCTGTTCCACTCTTTGCATTATCCGGATTTGAATCAACAGCACCCCATCCCCAGAGATTACCTCTTTGCTGTGCATATCTTGATGTTCCCCATCCAGATTCATTTAAAGACCAACACATTATTACAATTGGATCTATACCATGTTCTGTACATATATCATACCATACACCTGCACAACTTTTATAAAATGTATCCCATCCTTCTTGATTTGTTGCTAATCCTGATCCTGATGCACATCCACCTGGATTTGGAACTTGGACAGTTTGTATATATGCTACAAATTCTTCTCTTGTAAAATTATTTTTCCATAAAATTGAGTCATCACCTGTAAATGTATAACCACCAACTCCAAATGAATTAAATATACCTTTTAAAAATTCACTAAAGTCATATTCTACAATATCATCATAGCTTGTTCCAGTTGCTAAATATATTAAATATTTTGTTAAATCTATAAGATTAATAGTTCTATTTTTATGTGTTAGTGGTTTTTCTTCTTTTGCATTTTTCTCATCATCAGTAGCTATAATAACTTGGTCTTCATCATCATTTTCTCCCATTATCATAAATAATCTTTCAGGATAAACAACAGATACCATTTGATGTTTTTGATATAATTTTACAAATTTACCTTCTTGAGGATCTGCTTTTAAATCTTCTTTACCATATTCATGTGAGATTGTCGATGTTTCAGTTCTTGTTCTAGTATAAAGTGTTCCTCTATATCTAACTCTACTTCCGTCACTTGATGTACCAAACCATGAAAAAGGTCTGCTACTTTCACCAGAAGTTGATGCACCAGATGATTCTGTTACCCTACCTTTTGCTACAATTATTCCATCATCTCCAGGAGACATTTCTATTAATTCACTTGTATAATTATCTTTTTGATAAACTTTAACACACCAAGCATCTGCATATAGAAGGCTTGTTGTTGTTTTAACAGACTCTGTAATAATTGGTCCATCTCTTGAAACTTCTGTCCAATCATAGCTTTGGGAAGCAATATCAGATGTTCTTCTTTCTTCCTGTATTGTTGTTGTAGCTGTTGTTGTTACATTATCTTTAACATTCATGATAATTTTTGTCTTTAATATTTCATCTGCCAAATCCATAGAAAAATCTTTTTCCCCACTGTTAATATAGAAATATAATAAATATTCATATGGCACCATATATTTTTGTAAAGCTGTTTGTAAATCTATTTCTGTATTTTCTTTAATATCAAGACCTGTTTCATCATTATATGACCATGTTGCTGTAATTACTTTTCCAGATCTTAATGTAAAGACATTAAGAGCTTCCTCATCCTCATTATTTATATATTCACTAAAATCCTCATTACTAACATAACTTAAAGCAATTGCTTTTGATTCTATATCATCTGTATATTTTTCATCTTTACTTGTTGTTGCACCATATCCTTGATGATCAACTTGTAAATAATCAAGTATTCCATCAACTATACCTTTTGAATATTTATCAACACCTACTCCACTTTTATACATCTCTTGATCTGGGCTACCATCAATAAATCCTCCTTCTGTTACTATTGATGGAAATCCTGATGTTGCAGAGCTTTCTATTATTCCAAGTGTTCCAACAGCAGTATGAGTTTCATCCATACAACCTCTATTATTTATTCCCATTGATTTTGCCATATTATCAGCCATTATTTCTCCCAATTGTTGGGACATATTATCTCCAACTTTATAATATGTACTGACTCCAGAACCTCCACCTGCATCAATATGTATTTGCAAACATAAATCAGGTTGTGCTGCTCTTGCTAGACCTGTTCTATCTCCTTTATTAATTCCACCTCTATTAGAAGATGTACTTCCAGTTTGAACAACCTTTATATTAGTATAAATACTTAAAAGTTCTTCTACTTCTTCAGCAACTTGAACTGTTATATCTTCTTCTTTAAGTCCAAGTGAATCATTATGTGCTCCTGTATTATTCGTATTATTATGACCTGCAGCAATTGCAACTGTATATGTTCTTGCTTCTTTTCCCGCTATTTTTTTATCATTAGAATCTGTTTCATTATCTGTAGCGTTAACAATTTTACCAGCAATACTTTTTGTTTTATTATCTTTTATATTAATGTTTGCTTCTTTATTATTCTTTTTTTCTAATGCCTCCACTCTTATAAAAAACTTTTCTTTTTCATCTTCTTTTTCATCTTCTTTTTTTTCTTTTACTTTCTCTACTTCAGCATATAGAGTTACTTCATTTGTTGAAGGATTTATTCCTTCTTTATATTTACCTGTATAAGTTAGCTCTTCATCTTTATAAACTTTTTTATATGTTGATGATTTATTATCCCAGATTTTATCCCAATGCTTTGTATCTCTACCTGGTTTTATTTTTGATTTTGTTTGTTCATACGCATACGTTGTTCTTGTTGGAGTTAATATATCTCCTTTTTCCCACTCTTCAACTTTTTTTTCTTCAGATTTACTTGCATGTAAATCATCTTCTTCCTCTTCTTCTACAACAGTTGTTTCACCTACTCCTGCATTTTTCATTTCTCCTATTTCTTTATTTGGTGAAAGTCTTATAAGTGTAGTAGCTCCTTGAAATCCATCACTATCTTCCGGTACAGTTCCTCCTAAATTTGGAAATTGTGTTACTAATTCTGCCTCTATCAATTTTATTATAAATTCTCTATCATTTGTTACATCATGAACTCCCGGCATATCATTTAATTCTTTTACCACTTTATCAATTTTTTTGTCAAAACCATCAACAAATCCTAAATAATAACCACCATTTCCATCTTCCTTAACTTCAACTAATTTCGATAAATCTTCATCTGTGTCAATATCAAGCATTTTATAAATTTTTTCAGGTGTATTTTTTGCTTCAAATAATTCTGAAACATTACTAATTATTGCTGATCCTATAAGAAAAATAAATACTATAATTATCAATGGAACTAAAACTGGACTAATAAAAGCTGTAATCTTAAAAGCACCAATCTTTACAGCTTTTTTTGTTGCTTTTTTTGCTGTATCTTTAATTCTTTTCTCTATATTATTATTATTTTCATTATTATTATTTGAATTATTTTCTGACAATTTTCTTACCTCATTTATTCATTATAATTTATTAAAACCTTTGAAACTTCATCATTATTTATTATATTGTTAAAAAAGATATATTTAATTTTTTTATTAAATCTATACGAAATATTGAATTTAATTTTAACTGTTTTAAATTGCATTGGTTCTATTTTAAATTCTTCATCATTATTTTCATATAGAAAGCCTTCAAATCTTTTATTTCCACCACTACTTAAATATATAGTATCATTTGTCTTTCTTGAATCTAAAAAAATAGTATTTTCGGTATTATTTTTTACCTCAAAAGTATATATAGCATAATCAATATATAAATCAGCCGATTTTGCTTTTATTTTTATAGAATTATTACTTCCACTTTTTTCTAAATTCATAGTTTCAACATAACTATTAATATTTAATTTAAATTTATCTCCATAAGGCACTATAGTAACATAATCTTCTATAGCTTCATTATCACTGCTTTTTCCAGATTCTAACATATTATCATAAATCCTAACAATATATATATCTTTTTCTCCTGTTATCCATGATTGAAAAGAATATTGTTTATTACCTTCAAATTTACTATTATAATATTCTTTTTCAAAAATATCTTCTGTAGGATACTCTAATATTTTCATTTTATCTGAAAGTAATTCATATGCATCTTGCGGATTATGATTCACACATAAGGTATAAAATTCATCTATTGCTTCACCATAATAATCTCGATATTTCTTATTTACATTTTCATCAGAAATAATTGATTTACTTTCCTCATAATATGTATTAGCAGTTAATCGTTCTTGATCCTCTGCTATATTGTTTTGACTTTGAATGTTATTTTGCTTCATAATATTGTTTACTATATTTATTATAACTATAATAAATATTATTATTAATATTGCATACCAAACTAAGAATCTATTTTGATTATATAATCGAAGTAATTTATGCATTTTTATTCTCCTTTTTATTTCAAAAATGGTTAGTTTTTCCTAACTTCTTCTATTGTTTTTTCTTCTATCATATAAATTTTTTCTATCTGACATTTGTGCTATGTTTCGTTTAACTTGTTCTTGCTGACTTTCAGATAATCCAGTTGAAGCAACTAAATTTTCAAAACTTTTAAATTTACTATCATCATCAAAAGTATCTTTTCCAAGATTATTTTTAGCCATAAACTTAGCTGCATCTACGAAATTATCATGTTTTCCTCCGCCGATTCCTCCATTCGCTTTCTCTACTTTTAGAGCATTTTTTATCATTTTGTCATCATTTATATCAGCTTCTTTATAATCAGCTACTGTATTCATAAAATCTTTTAAATCTCCACTATAACCTAATTGTGAAGCCATGTCTTTATATTTTCTTTGTTCTTTTGGATCCCTCATAAATGACTTTCTTGCACTTCTGTTTGCTGCTTCTACAGATTTTCTTCTTGCTTCTTCTACTCCATATTTTTCTTCATTATATGCATCTCTTATATTTGTTCCTAATTGTTTTGCTGACTCTCCAACACCTGCTGCTGTACTAATTGCTGCATTTGTTCCATTTTTTCCAATTGCACCTCCTGCAGCAGCACCTCCTGCTGTATATAGAAAGGCTTTTGAAGCATCACCTGAAGCTATACCAGCTGCTAAACCAATTGAAGCACCTGCCACCGTTCCTATTCCTCTATTAATTGTTCTAGCAATTTTAGCTTTATTTCTTACAATTCCATTTATTCCGCCCCTTGCTCCTCTAATAACAGTTCTTCCTAATGCTCTAGGTGTTGATACAGATTGATTGCTTTGTCTTTCCAGCTCTTCTTGTCTTTGTCTTTCCAGCTCTTCTTGTCTTCTTCTTTCATCAGCTTCTCTTTGTTCCATTTCTAATTGTTGGTATCTAGCAAGATTTTGACTATATTCTGAATCTGGATTTAACCATGGTTCATTATAATCTACATTTTCTGCAGAATCCAAGCTTTCTCTTAATCTTGCCATTTCTTCCTGTCTTGCTTCACTTTCTAAATCTCTTCCACCAACATGTGGTTGATTGTTTCCTTCATCATTTCTATATGAATTTAAATTTCCAGCATCATTTGCATTTTGAAAATGTATCTTTGAACCATCTTCGGCATCACTATTTGATCCACTTCCAAGAGATTTTCCTCCTGAAGATTTACTTAATGATGATAATTTATTAATTCCTTGCATAACAGCAGCTCCTCCTGCAAATGAACCAAATCCACTTGTAGAAGATGCTTTGTCCAATCCAAACATTTTTTTAATGAATTTCTCTGCAGGAATTAAAAATCCTATCGCAACTAGTGAATATATCGGATTCTGTGATAATGAATTTGCAGATGTTACTAATACTGTATATAAAAGCAAATGTACTGGCTGAATAATAACATTCATTGTATATTCTTTAAACCACATATCAAAAGCTTGTGATTTACCATCTCCTGCTCTATCTATAGGATATGTTAATGATACCAATGGTGCTATCATCGTTAAAAAAGCTAAATATAAAAACCTTTTTAAATACATAAAAGTAAATACATATGTATATATAACTAATGCAAAATAAATAATGGTATATGCAGTTGCTTCTGACCATTCGGTAGATTGGGCTCTAAATCTCATTAATCCAGTTAAATTAGTTCTAAAAGTAACTGTATTAATTACAGGTTCATCCTCTTCTTCCGCTTCTTCCTCTTCTTCCTCAGTTTCTTCACTATTATCTTCTTCTTCTGTTTCACCTTCACCTTCTTCTTCATCTTTATAAGTCTTTTCTTGCATTATAACTTTATACCCTGTTGTTGAAGAACTTAAAAAACTAGTTACTTGTTCTGTAATCATTAAAATTCCAGCCATTATAAAATGAATTACAAAGACCAAACTTAAAGCCACAAGCCAGTCTCTTAAACTTTCTTTATATTTTGCTTTGTCAGATGCTGTAGCACTAATTAATATTCTAATTCCTAAATATATTAATACAGATAATAATCCAACAACTGCAATATTTCTAAACGCTTTATACCAAGATGATATTGTTTCTCTAAGATCTTGTGATGCTGGTTTTGCTTTTTGATCTGCTTTATCATCATCTCCATCTACAATTATTGATTGATAATCGCTAACTGTTGTTAAAAAATTAACATCTAATGCTGCAATTTGATTTGAAAATATACTTTCTGGTGAATATAACATATTAGGTACTTTATATTTTGCTCCTGCTATAGCAGTAAACCACTCAAAAAGTCTAGTATCTATTTGCTCTCCTGTAAATGTCATTGTGTTATCATCACTTATATCTGAATAATCCTTTAACCATGAACCACTTCCATCTTCAAGGTTTATATCATCTTTATCCAACATTGCTGAACTTATACCTGGAGCGCCTAGCATAATATTATTTAGCGCTCCCATTCCAACATCTCCTAATGCCGCTACTAATTGCATTATTTCTTTTAATAGTGAACCACCTAGGCCCCACGATGCCTCTGCTTTTAATGGTACTGTGAAGTTAAATAATATTACAATTACTAGAGTTACTATGATTTTTTTAGTTGTTCCCTTTTTTATAAAAGAATTCATTTTTTCCTCCCCTAATTATTGTTTTCCTGCTCTCATATTTCTTTTTACTATATTATTTAAGTTTGTTTCTACAAACTCGAATTCTTTTGCGGTTGGTGTAATTTGAAGAATTGCAGTATCTGCTCCTACTTTTAGCAACCCCTCTCCTTTTAAACATGTAATTAAGAAATTAGCTTCTCCTGCACTTAATTTAAATACTTGTTTTAAATATTCTATCTCAGATTTATCCTGTGCTAAAAACAATTTTGTATCTGATGAAGTTAAAACTGCTTGTGCTTCTGGTTTTTCATAAAAATCTTGAAATCTTTGTGATACAATTGCTAAAGAAACATTTCTTTTTCTCGCACGTCTTGCCATTGTATTTAAGAAATCTACAGCTTCCGGATATGGTAATAACATCCATGCCTCATCTACTAAAACTCTCTTTTTACTTGCTTTTGTTCTATCTTCACTATTTTTCTTAACATATTTTTCCCAAATCCAAGAAAGAAGAATTTGTTGTGCTAAAGGTCTTGCAAATCTTTCTTCAAGTTGAGAAATATCTAGATTAATAAATGGTGCTCCATCTAACAATTCAAAAGTAGATTGTCCATCAAAATATGCCATTTGCCCATTATATTCTCTTATATATTGTTTCATAACCTTTAATAAGTAACTATATTGAAATTGATAATCTTGTATTTTATTTTCTTGTGCTTTATTTTGAATTCTCCTATACCAACTTCCTATTGTTGGCATATCTTTTTTTTCTCTATATAATCTTTTTCCAGTTTGAAAATTTCCACCTGTTTTATATAAACTTTCTGGATTATTGGTTATTCCTATACTTGCATATTCTTCTGCTACTGCTTCAGCAATAACTTGCTTAGTTAATTCGTTTACATCACTACTTCTTGTACTTCCTCTTGCCATTGTAAGTAGGGCTTGTGTAACATCTTCTACTTTATTTTCAACATTTAAAACTGTTCTTTCTCTTCCTGTTATTGCATCTTTTACGACCTCAGGTTCTATATCAAATAAATTAATTACCGTACTAGAATTTGGACTTAATACAACATTTATTCCTCCCAAACTTTCCGCTACTATTGTATATTCACCTTCTGCATCTAATGCCAAACTTTCTATTCCCATTAATACAGATGACCTTGAAATTAATGTTTTCATCGTTACTGATTTACCTGCTCCAGATTTAGCAAATATAACCATATTATAATTTGTTAAAGATGAATGAAAATTATCAAATAAAATTGGTGTTCCTGTTTGTTTATTAAATCCAAGAGGTACTCCTGAAGGATGTCCAACATCAGAAGTAGTAAATGGAAATACTGTTCCCATTGATCTACTATCAAATGAATGTATCTTTTTTATTTTATCTTCCATTAATGGTAAATTAGATTTAAATGCATCTTCTTGAATTGCCCAAGCACTTTTTACTCCTACAAGTGATTTTGACAATTCTGTTGCCAATAATTTTGTTAACCTATCTAAATCTTCCATATTGTAACTGAACAAAGTTGCAATCACTGAAGCTTCGTACATTTTATTAAATCCTGCAGCAATTTCATCTCTTAATTGTTCAGCTTCATATCTTTTTTGTGCAAGTGTACTTTCTCTATTAATATTTCCTCTATCTTGAGCAACAATTCTTTCTGTTTCAAGCTCATTTATAACTTTATTTAATTCATTTTGTGATCTTGATTCAGCTACTGGTGTAATATATATAGATGTATTTACATCTCCAAAAAAATATAAATCTCTAAATAATTCTGGAAAAGAGCACATACGTGGTAAAGTAGCAATATAAAAACTTCTCGCAAATCTTGTTATATTAGAAATGATTTCCAAATGGTCTATTTTAGATGCATCAATTCCAGATGGTGCAATTAGTTCTTTAATTGTTTTTTCTTTTAATACACCTGGTTGTTCTACTCTATTTAATTGTTGTTCTCTTTCCTCTGCCATTTTCCTTTTTGTTTTCCTCATAGTTCTCTTCTCCTCCTTCTTTATTATTTTCAATTTCTTGAATTGCTTTTTGTGCAATATCGGCACCTACATACTGAATATTTTCTTCTAAAACAAGCTGTGCCATTTTTCTTACTAACTCTTTCATATTAGCATCTTTGTCTTCTGCCTCTTTTTGTTTTTCTGATTTCACTTTATTTATTGCTTCATTTGCTACCTTAACTGCTCTCTCTTTTATCATATTATCTAATACTTTAATCTTTTTCTCATAAACATCAGGTGCTACTGAATAAAGTCCATCATATCCTGCTTTCATTGCTTTATCTATTCCAAAAACTTCAGATTCATCTCTATTATATGCCACATATAATAATTCAACTAATTCTCTAGAATTTAAAATTTTTCCTGCTACTGAACATGCAGATAGTGTTCTAATAATAGATTGTGCCTTTGTGTATAATTCTGAAAAAGCCCTATTTTTTATTTCTTCCGCATCATATTTACTTTCATCTTCTTCAACAAAATACGGTAATATTATGTAGTATCTCTTATTTAGTACACTTCTATTTAAACTCATTTTTTCTGTATTTGCTATTAGATCCTTTCCATATTCTAATAAATTTCTCTGTTTTGTTAATTCAAAGTAAAATTTTTGCATTTGCTGTTCAGTATATTCTCTAGACTCTCTCATCTCTTTGTAGTTTTGTTGCATTCTATTATATTTATCTTCAATAACCTTCACTTTATCTTTATACGCACCAATACTTCCTTCTAAATTTATTGTTCTTGTTTGAATATATATTTGAATTGGATGTCTTAATGTGTTTAAAAATTGCTGAAATCCCTCCTCAACTGCTACTTTTTCTATTTTTGACATTAAATCATAATTTACTCCCTGACACTCAACAGCCATTAAAAACCTTTTTCCACCTTTTTGAACTATCATACTATCTTCAATTTTATCGAATTCCATAAAATCCATAATAGATTGTTTATTATATGAATAATCTACATTTTTCTTTTCCTTACTTTTATCCTTACTTTTTATTTCTTTTTTTACTTTTTTTTCTTTCCTTTTTTCTTTTGTTTTTAATACTAAAAAAGTAATAGACAATATAATTAAAATAAATATCATAATACCAAGAACTATAATTAGTATTTGTGACACTGTATCGTTACTCATTTACTTTTCCCCCTTATCTTCTGTTTTTATTTCATTTTTATATACATAAATTTTGTTTTTTTGCATTTTAAATTTTATTGCTCTTTTTATTATTTCATCTATGTTTTCTCCGCCTGTTTTTTTTGTTATTTCAAAAGCATTTCCAGTGGGAATTTTAAATGTTCCTATTATAAATCCCAATAATCCTAATGCTAACACAATTATTAAACCTATTAATTTCATTTTTATCAGGCTTAAAACAAAGTAAAATATCAGTCCTACCCCTGCTCCCACTGCTGCATATATTAAAGCCTTTGTAGAAAAGATAAATAATATTCTACCTTCACCTTTTACATTTCTTGGCAAGTTATATGTTCCCAATTTTTCTCCTCCTCTGTCCTTATATTATACTATATATATTATAACAAAAAATAAGATAAATTGGAACTATTTACGACAAAAAAAACAATTTAACAAAAATTTAATATTTTTGTAATGTTTTTGTAATATTTATTTAATTTAATAATCCCATACTTAGCTAAAATATTATTAACAATTATTATTTTTTATAAAAATTTTTAAATCTATGTTCAAAAAAAAAGTATATGCCTTGCATATACTTTTTTAAATTTTAACCTGCAGATATTCCTGTGAAGAAATTGAAAATAACTTGTGCTAATGCAGATGCTGCAAATATCAATGCTGCACCAATTATATATGGCATCATTGATTTTTTATACTCTGCTTTTTCTTCTGCACTACCCATCATATATTTAATACCTAATACTATTAATACTACAACAGATAATACAATTCCTACTGTTTGAAGAATTCCAACTATAGAACTACCTACATTTTTAATTTGATCACTTCCTTGTACAGAACCATTAGCTTTAACATCATCAGGTGTAAATGATAAACCTCCACCGGCAGCAAATACATTAATTGAAATGCTTACAATAAAAATCATTAATAAAATAGTACTTGTAATTTTTAATACCTTTTTATTTTTCATCTTTTCTCCTCCTTTTACCTTATTTTTTATTAAAATCTCAAGTTATGAGAATTATAAAAACAAAATTCTTAAATTTATTATACCATTACTATATTTTTTTTGCAAGAAATTACATTAATTTTCTTTTTTAGAAATTTTGTGACAATTTATATATTAGTTGTGGCACAAGTGTTCCTGTAAATAATAAAAATGCTCCTATGATATATGGTTTTAAAGTTTCTTTATATTCTGCCTTTTCCTCAACACTTCCTAGCATATATTTTATTCCAATTACAACTAACATTACAACAGATACGATGGTTCCTATTAATTGTATCACACCTAACATTTTATCTGCTCTGTTTTTTAATTGTGATGAACCATTACCACTTCCTCTATAACTATCTAGACTTCCAAGTCCTAAATCATCAGCATAACTTACTACAGGCATTATATTTATTATTAATATAGTTAAAATTAAAAATATACCTATAATTATTTTTAAATTTTTCATTCAAATCACCCCTTATGACATTCCTTGTAAAACTGTTACTGCTATTTTCCAAATCGCAAATCCTCCAAATACTACTACACATCCCACTAAATATGGAACCAACAGTTGTTTCACTTCTGCTTTTTCTTCAACTCCAGCTGTCATTAATTTAATTCCTATTATTCCTCCCGTTGTAACTGCTACAACAACTCCTATTGAAAGCAAAATATTGTATATTATATTAGAAAAATTCTGCAATTTTCCTGTCTCTATTTCATTTTCTTGTCCTGCATTAACAAAATCTTGCCCATCTTCTATTACTTCATCTAAACTTTCACTTGCAACTTTTGTATTATTATTTTTAGGAAGTGTATATATTGTTGTTCCATTTTTTGAATTTTCTGCATTATCCACCCCCTGTGATATTGAATCCGCCCTTTCTATTGCATCTTCATCTGATACAACATTTCCTGCATCTGCATCTTTTTTATTTTTCTCTTGAGCTTTTATAGAATCTAATGAAATATCATAAGTATCACTAATATCCTTTATCGCTTTTTTCTCTTTACTTGTTGCATTTTTATTTAATTTTTTTACAACCTTATCCGCTTGTTCTTTATACATATTTAAACTTGGTTCTTTTGTTGTATCATATGCACTTGAATTTGATCCATAATCAGCCATTACTTTGTTCAATAGTTTTAAGTAACTTATCCTTTCTTGTTCACTCATTTTACTTAATTGGTCTACATCTTGATTTTGTATTCTATCCAAAATATCTGGTTCTCTACCATTTACAGCATATGATGGATCTGCACCTTCACGAGGTAAATTATTTGAGTCTCCCCATGCTTCCCATTGTTCTTGCCAATATCCATCAGCTCCATATACTGTACAACTAAGAAATAAAATCAATGACGTTATTAAAAAAATTGAAATTACTTTTTTAAACATTTTAATCACCTCTATACAAATATAAATTTATATATTTGTTAAATTTTCCATTCTTATTTAAATTATATCATATTTTTCTTTTTTTTTGCAAGATTTTGTTAAATTTTATAATTATTATAAAAAGTCTTACTTTATAAAGTAAGACTTTTTGTTAAGATTTAATGAGCTTTTGTTAACAATATCGACATAATAATTGAAATATAAAAAATTATTGTACTTTCATAAACAATACTTAAACATAATAATCCTAAACTCAATAATGTTTTTACTATACTTATTGCTTTATCTTCTAAAGTATCTTCAATAATTATTTCAGCTATTATCTCAATAATTGCTCCAATGATTATAATTGGAAGTAGTGGTTCTAACAATATAATAAAAAACTGTCCTATTATCTTAAGCATATTCTTCCTCCTTATAATTATAAAGAAAAATTATTAATCCTAACTAATATTATTATATCATTTTTTTATGTTTATTTCAATATTTTTCCAGTTTTCATTTTTTTGATGACCACCTTTGATATATTTAATCTTTTTATAAAAATTATTCAATAACCCTGAAAAATCATCTTTAATTTCTATATTTAATATAACCTATATATGTTATAATAGCTACTGATAATGTAATTATTATACATATTGGCATTACTTTTCTTATCAATCCTGTATATGGTAATTTATTATTTGATAAATATGTACTAGTATTTTTTGCTGCATTATTTTCGTTAACAGTATCTGGGTCTTCCTTGACTTTATTTGTTACATATCCATTATTTGTTTTTTCTGTACTAGATTTTTTTGTTTCATCTTGTTTGCCTTCATCTTGTTTACTCTCATCTTGTTTGCTCTCATCTTGTTTACCTTCATCTTGTTTACCTTCATCTTGTTTGCTCTCATCTTGTTTACCTTCATCTTGTTTACCTTCATCTTGTTTACCTTCATCTTGTTTACCTTCATCTTGTTTACCTTCATCTTGTTTACCTTCATCTTGCTTACCTTCATCTTGTTTACCTTCATCTTGTTTACCTTCATCTTGTTTACCTTCATCTTGTTTACCTTCATCTTGTTTGTCTTCTTGTTTTTCTCCTACATTAACAGAAAATGATGTACTAACATTTTCATAATTTATTGTAATTGTTACACTTCCTAGTGTATCTAATATTTCTTTGTCTACAGTAAATCCTTCTGTAATTTCCTCTTTAGTTCCATCTTCATATTCAACTTCTAAAACTATGCCTGTTAAATCTAAACTTTCTCCTTGTGTATATTCTAACTTATTAGGCATTTGTTTTATTTTTAATTCCTTTATTCTTTTCTCTATATTGTTTATGTTTATTTTTTCTTCATATGTTGTTTCATTTCCTATATTATCTCTAACTTTTATTGTTATACCTTGTGTATTTTCAGAATATGTTTTTTCATTACTTTCTTGCCATGTTTCTCCATTATCAAAACTATATGCTCTTAATGCTAAACCTGATTGATTATCACTAGCTATTACTTTTAAAACAACATTTTCATTTGTTTTATCTGTTATATTTCCTTCTATTCTGTTTATTTCTGGACTTGTATCATCTATTTCATATGCAATATTGTTTTCTTTTGCATAATTTTCGTGTTTTGATGGAATATATATTTTTTCAAATTCACATTCTTCAAAAGCACCTTTACCAATTCCTGTTACACTTTTGGGAATAATTATTTCTCTCAATGATTTATCAGAATAAAATGCAGCTTCTCCTATTTCTGTAACACTATTTGGTATATTTATATTTTCTAATGCTGTACATTTATTAAATGTACTTCTTTCAATTTTTGATATACTTTCTGGTAATATTATACTCTTTATTTTATTACAATATAAAAATGCACTTGGGTCTATTTTTTCTACTGTAGATGGTATTTGATAACTTTCTTCTTGTTTGTCTCTTGAACATATTAGTATTCTTGTTTTATCTTTATTGTATAATATTCCTTTTTCCATTATAAAATTTTCATTATTTTGATCAATATTAATACTTGTTAATAAATTGCAAAAGCTAAATGCATCATTTCCTATTTCCTTTACACTGCTTGGAATTGTTATTGCTTGTAAAGAATCACAGTCATCAAAAGCAGTATCTCCTATTTCTATAACACTATTTGGTATATTTATATTTTCTAATGCTGTACATTTATTAAATGTACT
>CAMNPT010000032.1 GCA_946548575.1 uncultured Clostridium sp.
ATAAATTGCAAAAGCTAAATGCATCATTTCCTATTTCCTTTACACTGCTTGGAATCGTTATTTCTTGTAAAGAATCACAATCAGCAAATGCAGCTTCTCCTATTTTTTCTATATCACCTAAAATTTGAACTTTTTTTAGGTCTTTACATTTAAAAAAAGAAAAATCACCTATACTAGTTATCCCTTTTTCAATTTCAACTTCATACACATTTTTATTATTATATGGTATATCCATATTTTCTTCATTGTAATTATAATCTTTCATTTTTCCATTACCAGATATAACTAGTTTGCCGTCATTATATAATGTTGCTGTTACATTACTATTTGAATCATATGATATATCCCATGATTCTTCAACCTCTGTATCAGCATTTGACTTTGCAATATTAGAAAAAATTAAAAATTGCAATACAATTATTAATAGAATAATAAAAAATCTTTTTTTCAATTGCTTCATAAAAAATTCCTCCCATTTGTTTTTTTATATTGTAAGAATTTTTTTTACTCTTTGTCAATATAAGTTGTATTTTATTATTTCTATTAATCTACGGATATTCAGATTTTAGTCTTTATTAAATTTTAATTACAATTTTATTACATTTTTATATTTCTAACCACTTTTTCAACAATCTTTTGATTTTTGATAAAAAAATAACATAAAGTTCAATTTCTTTATGTTATTTTTTGGCGTAGGTGAGAGGGTTCGAACCTCCGCGCCGATGACTCGACCTAGCAGTTTAGCAAACTGCCCCCTTCACCACTTGGGTACACCTACATATTATATTAAGAAAAGTTAGATATCAGAATTTTAAATATCTAACTTTTAATTGGCGGAGAGGGTGGGATTCGAACCCACGGTACGCTATTAACGCACGCCAATTTTCAAGACTGGTGCCATAAACCAACTCGACCACCTCTCCAAATCATAGACAAATGTCTATCGGCAATATTTATATTAGCATTTTTCTATTAATTTGTCAATAGTATTTTTTGGATTTTATTTTGATTTTTTAAATATCTTGCTTTATTGCCTTTTGTAGAGCTTCTTGTTCTTCATCTGAAAGAGTATATGTTGATTGGCCATTTTTTACAGGTTTTGCATATATATTTGACATTTCTCTAGAATAAATCCCATTTAAAACAACACCATTATTACTTTCATCTAATAATGCTAAAGCAAAACTTAAATCACTACCTGTATCTTTAAATGCACTATATCTTACAATTCCAACCTTTTGTATACAATTTCTTAGAACTTTATTTAAGTCTGATATATCTGTTACTATTTCTAAATTTTGTTTTTCAACTTTTTCAACTCTATACATATATGTTTCTAAATCTTCTTCTATATTTTTTCCATTTCCAAGTTTTTTTATAAAAACATTATATTTTTTATTTAGTTTTAAAATTTTAACTATAGCAATAACCATTGCTATTAATAAAATAACATTTATTATTAATAATATTACTATACTATTTTCTATTCCTACTTCATTTATTAAATTTTTCATTTAATCACCTATTATTTTATTAGTCCTAATATTCTTTCTAAATCATCATTTGATGTATATTCTATAATTATTTTTCCACGTCTTTTTCCAGCATCTAATTTAACTTTTGACCCAAAAAAGCCTTGGAATGTATCTTCTATACTTTTATACAAAATATGATTTCTTTTATCTTCTTCTTTTGTTGTTTTAATTTTTGATCTTTTTTCAACTTGTCTTACAGTTTGTCCCCTTTCAATCATTTGCACTGCAGCTAAGTATTGTTTTTCTGGATCTGTTATAGCAAGTAGTGCCTTGCAATGACCTTCAGTTATTTTTCCTTCTTTTGCCATTTCAAGAACTCTTGGTTCTAAATTTAACACTCTAATCCAATTTGCAATTGTGCTTCTGCCTTTTCCAAGTTTTTTTCCTATTTCTTCTTGACTCATACCATAATTTTGCATTAATGTTTTTATTCCAACTGCTTTTTCAACAGGATTCAAATCTTCTCTTTGCATATTTTCTATTAAGGCTATTTCAGAATTTATTTTTTCATCATCTTCTCTTATTATTGCTGGTATTTCTGTTAAACCTGCAATTTTTGATGCTCTCCATCTTCTTTCTCCTGCAACTATACTATAATATCCATCCTTTTGAGTTACTACTATTGGTTGAATTAACCCATATTCCTTTATAGAACTAGCTAATTCATCTAATGATTCTTGTTCAAATCTCTTTCTTGGTTGATTTCTATTTGGTTCAACCTCTGTTATCTTCAAATTTCTTAATGTGTCATTTTCTTTTAATTGTTCTTCTTCTGAAACAGGACCAAACAATGCATCTAATCCCTTTCCTAAGCCTGTCATTTTTGCCATTTTTTATCACTCCTTTATACCATATGTTTAGCTTTTTTTTCTTCTTCGTTTATTTTTAAAAATTCTTTTGCAAATTTCATATAACTTTTTGCACCTTTAGAACGTGGGTCATATTCAGTAATAGGCATTCCATAACTTGGTGCCTCACTTAATCTAACATTTCTAGGAATTACTGTTTTATATACCTTGTCTCCAAAGTATTTTTTTACCTCTTTTACAACTTGATTAGATAAATTTGTCCTTATATCATACATTGTAAGTAAGGCTCCCTCTATCTCAATCTTTTTGTTTAAATGTTTTTTTACTAAATTAACAGTATTTAATAATTGTCCGAAGCCCTTCTAATGCAAAATATTCGCATTGCACAGGTATTAAAACACTATCTGATGCCGTAAATGCATTTAGAGTTATTAATCCTAATGATGGTGGACAGTCTATTAATATATAATCAAAATCTTCTTTTACATCATTTAATTTTTCCTTTAACCTTTGTTCTCTAGACATCATAGATACAAGTTCAACTTCTGCACCTGCTAAATTCATATTTGCAGCACATATTTTTAATTTTTTTATAACTGTTTCTTGTATTGCTTCATCTAATGTTGCATCATTTACTAAAATATCATAAGTAGTAACATCTGCTTCTTTTTCTCCCCCAAGTCCACTTGTTGCATTTCCTTGAGGATCAGCATCTATTATAAGTGTTTTTTTCCCTTTTTTTGCTAATATTGTTGCAAGATTAACTGTTGTAGTTGTTTTCCCTACTCCACCTTTTTGATTTGCTATCGATATTATTTTTCCCAATTTTATTGCCTCCATTTTAGTTAATATTTATTTATGAGTTATTGTCTTTTTACATTATAATAATATAAAAATATAGCAAAAAAGTCAATAAATTTTACTAAATTTATAAATTATTTTTATACAAAAAATTGTTAAATAATCAATTATTTATAGGGCTTTTACTTGGTGTCCCAGCTTTTCTTGGATATTTTCCAGGCGTTTTATTAATCTTTTTTAAGTAAATTATATTTCTTTTTATATCACTATTTGGCAAATTGAATTTTTCTATTTTTTCTATTGTTCCTCCAAGAATTTCTATCGCCTTTTTTCCTTTAGCTAACTCTTCTTCAATATCCGACCCCTTCATACAAATAACTTTTCCATTTATTTTTATTGTAGGTAATAAATATTCTGATAATGTAGATAAATTAGCTACAGCTCTTGAAGTTGCAACATCAAATGTCTCTCTATATTTTATATTTTTTCCAATATCCTCAGCTCTTGTATGTATAGTTTCGATATCTCCTAATTCTAGTTCTCTTATAACTTCATCTAGAAAATTTATCCTTTTATTTAAAGAATCAACTAATGTTATTTTTATATCATTTCTATATATTTTTAAAGGAATTCCTGGAAATCCTGCACCTGTTCCTATATCAATAACTTTTTCTCCTTTTGAAATATATTTTTCAATTGTTAATGAATCAACAAAATGTTTTAATATTATTTCTTCTGGGTCTGTTATTGAAGTCAAATTTATTTTTTCATTCCATTTAATTAACAAGTTCATATATTTATAAAATTGTTTTATTTGTTCTTCATTTAATATAATTTGTATTTTTTCTAAATATTTATTTATTTTTTCTTTAAATTCTATCATTTCCATTTTATTTCTCTCCAATTTTTTGTTTTAAATATACTAAAAGAACAGAAATATCAGCAGGTGAAACACCTGATATTCTTGAAGCCTGTCCTATTGAATGAGGCTTAAATTTATTTAATTTTTGTCTTCCTTCTAAACTTATCCCTTTTATTTTTTCATAATCTAAATTTTCTGGTAATATTTTAGATTCTAATTTTCTAAATTTTTCTACTTGTTCTTCTTGCAACTTTATATATCCTTCATATTTTATTTGAATATCTACTTCTTGCTTTTCTTGATAAGTAAGTTGAGGTCTATCTTTATCTATCATTTTCAATTTTTCATAATTTAATTCTGTTCTTTTTATTAATTCAGACATCTTTGTTCCTGTTGAAAGTTCAGTAGTTTTATATTTTTTCAATAATTCATTTACTTCTTTTGTTGGTTTTACAGTTAATTCCCTTAATCTTTTTATTTCTTTTTCAATATTACTTCTTTTCTGTTCAAATTTTTTAAATCTTTCATTTGAAATAAGCCCAACATCATATCCAATTGGAGTTAGCCTTAAATCTGCATTATCTTGTCTTAATAAAAGTCTATATTCTGCTCTAGAAGTCATCATTCTATATGGTTCATTTGTTCCCTTTGTAACAATATCATCAATCAAAACGCCAATATATCCTTGTGTTCTATCTAAAATTATTGGCTCTTTTCCCTGAATTTTTCTACTTGCATTAATTCCTGCCATTAATCCTTGACACGCTGCTTCTTCATATCCAGATGTTCCGTTAATTTGTCCTGCCATGAATAAACCATTTATGCCTTTGTATTCTAGTGATAATTTTAAGTTTGAAGGATCTATACAATCATATTCTATCGCATATGCTGGTCTAGTAAATTCAGCTTTTTCTAAACCAGGTATTGTATGATATAATGCAATTTGAACATCCTCTGGCAAAGATGAACTCATTCCTTGAATATACATCTCTTCTGTATCTAAACCAACAGGTTCAACAAATGCTTGATGACGTGGTTTATCACTAAACCTTACCACCTTATCTTCTATTGATGGACAATATCTAGGTCCAGTACCTTCAATCATTCCAGCATATAAAGGAGATCTATGTAAATTTTGTTTTATTATCTCATGTGTTTTTGCATTTGTATAAGTCAAATAGCAATCTACTTGCTCAAAATTTGTAGGTTCGTTCTCAAAAGAAAAACATTCTGTTTCTTTATCACCTTTTTGAACTTCCATTTTACTAAAATCAATACTTCTTTTATTTATTCTTGCAGGTGTTCCAGTTTTAAATCTAATTAAATCTATTCCTAATTTTTTTAAACAATCTGATAATTTATTTGCAGCTGCTACTCCATCTGGGCCACTTTCTTTAGAGTAATTTCCTATAAATATTTTACCTTTTAAATATGTACCTGTAGCTACAATAACAGCTTTAACTCCGTAAACAGCACCAACATCAGTTTTTACAGCAGTAATATTTCCATTTTCAACTATTATATCAACAATCTCTGCTTGTTTAACTTCTAAGTTTTCTTGTTTTTCTAATGTATGTTTCATTTCAGCTTGATATTTTTTTCTATCTGCTTGTGCTCTTAATGAATGTACTGCTGGACCTTTAGATGTATTTAACATTTTTATCTGGATTTTTGTTTTATCTATGTTTTTCCCCATTTCTCCGCCTAATGCATCTATTTCTCTTACTAAATGTCCTTTTGAGCTTCCTCCGATGTGTGGATTACATGGCATATTTGCAATCGCTTCTAAACTTATAGAAAAAATTAATGTTTTCATTCCTAATCTTGCTGAAGCCAACCCTGCTTCACATCCTGCATGACCTGCTCCAATAACTGCAATATCATACTCTCCTGCAAAATATTCTCCCTTTTCTAATTTCATTTATATCTCCTTTCTTTGTGAAACAAAGAACAACGTTTTACAATATTTCAAAAATAAAATTTTATATATAGATTAATCACTTTTTTTCACAATTAGATAATTTGTTTGCATTTTTAGCTTTTTTATCTTTCTTATCTTATTTATTAAGATTTACTATGTTGTTTCTTTTTGGTTTTTGTTGTTATGTAAATTTTATTGTTTTTTTGATATGAGTTTTTAAAAAATTTATTTTTTTATCGTTTGTCTTAAAAAGCTCGAGAATCAATTTTTACGCATTTTTGTTTTTTTCTTTATAATTTATCGTTTTTTATATAAAATCGCTTAATTTTTTATTTTCATGCGAATTTTTCTTTTTATTTTCCCAAACAAAACTTAGCAAAAATTTCATCTATAATATCTTCAGTTACAAAATCTCCTGTTATTCTTCCTAAATCCTCAAGAATATCTTTTATAAATATAGTTATAATATCTAATGGCATTTTATTATTTATAGTTTCTTTTGCTTCTTTTACTTTTTCTATTGCTTTTGAAATCAAATTTTTATGTCTTAAATTTGTAATAACAACTTCATTATCTAAATTTATTTCATTTAATTCAAATAAATCAGATATTTTATTATATAATTCCTCTATCCCTGTTTTATTTAAAGCAGAAATTTTAATAATATTTGAACTTACAGCCCTTAATCTTTCATCATTCTCATTTATTTTCTGCTCTAAATCAGTTTTATTTAAAATTAGTATTGTTTTTTTATTTTTTATAAGTTCTAAAATTTCACTATCTTGTTCATCTAATTCTTTTGATGAATCAAAAATTGCTATAATTAAATCAGCTGAATTTGCTATTTCCCTAGATTTTTGTATTCCAATTTTTTCAACTTCATCTTCAGCTTTTCTTATCCCTGCTGTATCAATAAGTTTTAAAGGAATATCATTTATATTAACAAATTCTTCAATTGTATCCCTTGTTGTACCTTCATACTGTGTTACAATTGCCCTTTCTTCATTTAAAATAGCATTTAATAACGAAGATTTTCCTGCATTTGGTTTTCCAATTATAGCTGTTTTTATTCCTTCCTTTATTAATTTCCCATTATCAAAACTTTTTTCTAACTTTTTTAATTCTATTTCCACATTATTCAACATATTTATTATTTCAATATTTTCAACCTCTTGCACGTCATATTCTGGATAATCTATTGATACTTCTAAATTTACCATAACATCCATAATTTCTTTTTTTATATTAGAAATTTTTTTTGATAATTCCCCTTCTAATTGTTTAACTCCAGCTTTTGCTTCTCTTTCTGACTTTGCATTTATAACATCAATAACTGATTCAGCCTGTAATAAGTCAATTCTACCATTTAAAAAAGCTCTTTTAGTAAATTCCCCAGGTTCTGCTAAATCAGCACCATTTTTTAAGCATATTTCTAATATTTTTTTGACAACTATATTTCCACCATGTGAATTAATTTCACACATATTCTCTGTAGTATAACTCTTTGGTGCTTTAAAATAAGAAACCAAAACTTCATCAATAATTTCATTATTTTCAACTATATTTCCATATTTTATCGAATATCCTTTTATCTCATTTATATTTTGATTTTTCTTTGGAACAAAAATTTTTTGCAATATATCAAAACATTTTTCTCCACTCATTCTTATTATCCCAATTCCCCCAATTCCGAGGAGCCGTAGATATTGATACAATTGTACTCATAAATTCTCCTTTCCATCAGCACTTTTTTCATGATGCTAAAAAATACCATTTATTTAAATAAAAAGGCCAAAGATAGAATTTACAAATTATTGTAAAATCCGACCTTTGACCTCTGATTTTAACCATTATTTACTTTTTTAATGAAACAACTATTCTTCTATATGGCTCTTCTCCCACGCTAATTGTTTCTACTTTATTATTATTTTGTAACTTACTATGAATGATTTTTCTCTCATAAGCTTTCATTGGTTCTAGTTTAACTGATTTTCCATTTCTTGCAACTGATTTTGCAACTTTTTCAGCTAAATCTTCCAATGTTTTTTTCCTTTTTTCTTTATACCCTTCAATATCAAGGATAACCCTTACTTTTTCATTAACTTCTTTTCCTGCTATTGCAGAAATTATATTCTGCATTGCGTATAGGTTCTCTCCCCTATATCCTATTAAAAATCCTAAATCCTTACCATTTATGCTTATATTTAAACCAGAACTTGATTTTTCAATTTCATAGTTCATTTCTTCTGATAAATTATTTTTTAAATCTTCTAGAAATTTTTTTACATTTTCTTCTGCTTTGTTTTGACTTTCCTCTGATAAATTAATTTCTTTTTTTGTTTTAATTTCTGCTGTATTTGTATTTTCTTTAACTGTTAATTCTACCTTTACAACTCTTGGTGTTAAAATACTAAAAAAACTTCTTTTATCTTCATTTTCCAATACTTTTATATCTACTTGATTTTTAGAAACTTTAAGTATTTTTAAGCCTTTTTCTATTGCTTCATTTGTTGTTTTTCCCTCAGAAATTATGCTATTATTCATTTTTGTTGCTCCTCCCTATAGATTTTAATCTTTAATTACTTTATTTAAAATTAATCTTTCAAGAATCATAAGAACATTATTAATTAGCCAATATAATGCTAATCCTAAAGGAGCTACTAATGCAATTGAAATTGACATTAAAGGCATCATCCATGACATCATTTTATTTGTTTGCATTACTGTATCCATTTCATTCTCTTCTTTTAATTCTTCTTTACCTGTATTTAAATCAATTACCTTTTCTTCTTTTTCTTCTTTTTGTTTTTCTTGCATTGAGGTTGTTAATCTAATTGATATAAATGTTGATAAAATATATAAAATTGGAATTATATACACAGTATAATCTGACATATTTTGTTGTGGTATTTTACTTAAATCTAACCCAAGAAAATTCATTTCTATTTTAATTTTATCAATATTTTCATCTTCTGGATTCTTTTCTTTTAATAATTCATATTCTCTAATTAAATCAATTTCAGGATAAACATTACTTACTGGTTTTTCCTCTTGTTTTAGCTGTTCAATATATGTATTTATATTTTCTGTTGGTATTTTTTGCATAAATGTTAATGGGCTTCTTACTAAGTAAAAAATTGATAAAAGAAGTATAATTTGAATTATTCCTGTTAAACAACCGCTAAAAGGATTTATATTTTCTTCTTTATACAAATTCATCATTTCTTGATTCATTTTTTCTTGATCGTCTTTATATTTGAACTGCAAAACTTTCATTTTGTCCTGTATTTTTGAACTTTTTTTCATTGTTTTTTGTTGTTTAATTGACAATGGTAGCAAAATCAATTTGATTAAGACTGTAAATAAAATTATTGCTAAACCATAATTCTTTACTACCATATATAATAATTGTAATAAATAACCAAATGTATTTGCAAAAAATTGAAACATTTACTCTCCTCCTGCCTTATTTCAAAGGATCAAATCCACCTTTAGATAATGGATTACATTTTAGAATTCTATTAATTCCCAAAAATAATCCTTTAAACACACCATATTTTTCTATAGCCTGCTTAGTATATTCTGAGCATGTAGGATAAAATTTACAATTAATATTTTTACTTTTAAACCATTTTGAAATGTTTTTTTGATAAAATGTAATTAGCCATATAAGTAACTTTTTCATTGTTTTTCCTCATATTCACTTTTTGATAAAATACCTGCATTTCTGAATATTTTTCTCATATCTTTTTCAATATTCGAATATGTTGCATTTATTATTTCTGCTTTCTTTTTCCATAAAAAAACAATCTCTTTACCTGTTGTGATATTATTTTCTAAGTTTTTATAACTTTCTCTAATCAATCTTTTGATCATATTTCTTCTTACGGCTTTACAGACTTTAGAGCTTATAGCAATTCCTAGAAAATTTTTATTGTTGTCTATATAATATGGTTTTATAAAAGCTTCTATAAATTCTCCTGAATAGTATTTTCCCTTTGTTAAAACATTTTTAAATTGATAATTTTTTTTTAACATTTTTGTTTTTTTCATTATACTTTTCCCCTTTTAAGGTTTTAATGAAAAAATTTTCAAAATTAAGCTGTTAATTTTTTTCTACCTTTTGCTCTTCTTGCTTTTAAAACTTTTCTTCCAGCTTTAGTTTTCATTCTTTTCATAAAGCCATGTTCTTTCTTTTCTTGTCTATTTTTTGGTTGATATGTTCTTTTCATTTTGGCACCTCCTACTGATTATATATCCATTTTGAATGGATTGTTTTATAAAATAACAAGTATATCGATTATAACTCAAAAACACCATTTATGTCAAGATATTTTTGTTATTTTTTTTTTATTTCTTGTAATATTTTTGTAATAAAAAAAACTTTTCCACAGTTTTTTTGTCAATTTTCCACATTTTAAAATTTTTTTCCACAATATTATTGACTTATTGTGTATAAATTTGTTATTATAGGGAAGTAAAAAAAATCTTATATATTTACTGTAAATACTTGAATTTTTGTTTGTTCTTATTTTAAGATTTTTTACAAGAATATTACAAAGTTATCAACAGTTGTGGATAATTTTGTGGATAACTTTATATGGAGGTATGATAAAAAATGGCAATTGATAAAGATGAATTACTTAATAAAATAAAAGAAGAGCTAAAACCAGAAGTTACTCCTATTACTCATAGTACATGGATAATGCCATTAGGAATTAGAAGTATAGAAGGAAACCACATTGTTTTTACAGTTATTTCTGAATTTCAAAGAGATTTTATTGAAAATAAATATAATAGTTTAATTTTTAATACTCTAAAATATATTACGAACAGGGAGTGGACTTTTTCAGTAGTTGATCTTTCTAAAGAAAAAAAAGGAGAACAAAACGAATCCATAATTTCAGATAATTCAAATATTTCAGTAGAAGAATTAGAAACCAACAAATCAACTCTAAATCCAAAATATACTTTTGAAACTTTTGTTGTTGGAAATAACAATAGATTTGCACATGCAGCATCACTAGCTGTAGGAAATGAACCTTCAAATACATATAATCCATTATTTTTATATGGTGGCGTAGGATTAGGAAAAACTCATTTAATGCATGCTATAGGAAATAGAATTCTAGAAAATAATAGAAATACTAATGTTTTATATGTTACATCTGAAAAATTCACAAATCAATTAATTAATGCAATAAAAGATGGTAAAAATGAAACATTTAGAAATAAATATAGAAGTATAGATGTTTTATTAATAGATGATATTCAATTTATAGCAGGAAAAGAAAGAATACAAGAAGAATTTTTCCATACTTTTAATAGTTTATATGAAGAAGGAAAACAAATAATTCTTTCTAGTGATAGACCACCAAGAGATATTCAATTTCTTGAAGATAGACTTAAATCAAGATTTGAATGGGGATTACTAGCAGATATATCTTGTCCAGACTATGAAACACGTTTAGCTATTTTAAGAAAAAAAGCTCAAGATGAAAATATTATAATAGATGATTTTATATTATCTAATATTGCTAATAAAATTGATTCAAACATTAGAGAGTTAGAGGGAGTATTTAACAAAATTGTTGCTAGAGCATCACTTACACATAGTCCTATAACAATTGAACTTGCAGAAAATATTATTAATGAGTTTAAATATGAAAATGAAAAAGTTATTTCTTGTGATTTTATAAAAGAAACTGTTTCAAAATATTTTAGCATTAATAAAGATGATTTATCTGGAAACAAAAGATCAAATGATATCGCTTTTCCTAGACAAATTGCAATGTACTTATGTCGTGAAATTGCAAATATGTCTTATCCTCAAATAGGACAGGACTTCGGGGGAAGAGACCATTCAACAGTAATGCATGGATGTAAGAAAATAGAAAAGGAATTGAAAGAAAAAAATAATACAAAGCTAATTGTGGATAGTGTGAAAAACATAATCATAAATGGCAAACAATAATAAAATTTTAACTTTGATTTATGTTTTTGAAAATTGTGTTTGAAAAATAAATGTTTGAAAAATAAATGTCTTTCTCTTCCTACGGAACAGGGAGATTGATTATCCACAAGGTAATGTTTAAAACATGTGAATAAACTGTGTATATCTTGGTTTTTACACATTTAACATTTCTTAATGTGGATAAAATCTTTTCTTATCCACAAAGTTATAGACAACAATTTTTCTAGGGATTCTAACTATCAACATAGTTTTCCACAGTTTCCACAATACCTACTACTATTACTACTAAAAAATATTATATTTTATTTAATAATATAAAGGAGGAACCAAAATGAAAATTATTTGTTATAAAGATAAAATTATAAAAGCCATTAATTCCGTAGTAAAAGGTGTAGCTTCTAAAACTACAATGCCTATACTAGAAGGAATATTAATTCAAACTAATGATAATGAAATAAAATTAACAACTTATGATTTAGAAATTGGAATAGAATATGTGATGGAATGTGAAGTTGAAGAACAAGGAAGTACAGTAGTAAATGCTATAATGTTTAGTGAAATTATTAGAAAATTACCGGATACAGAAATTCATATATCATTAAATTCACAAAATTTACTAGAAATAGAATGTGAGGGTTCTTTATATAAATTAGCAACTATGAATCCAGAAGAATTTCCAGAGTTACCTAAAATTGAAGTAGAAAATTCTATAGAAATAGATCAAAATGTATTAAAAAATATGATAAGAAGAACAATTTTTGCTGTAAGTTCAGAAGAAAGTAGACCAATTTTTACAGGGAGTTTATTTGAAGTTGAAAATAACAAACTTAGTGTTGTTGCAGTTGATGGTTTTAGATTAGCTTTAAGAACAATATATTTAAATAAACAAAGTAATAATTTTAAGGCAGTTATACCTGGAAAAACACTTAATGAAGTTAATAAAATAATTTCAGATTCTTTTGAAAGTATAAAAATAGGAATTGCAAAAAATCAAGCACTATTTGAAATGGATAATTGTAAAGTAGTAACAAGAATATTAGATGGAGAATTTTTAAATTATAAAAATGTAATCCCAAATAATTGGGAAACAAGAATAAAAGTTAGTAAAAGTAGTTTACAAGATAGTTTTGAAAGAGTTAGTTTAATATCAGCATCAAGTGTGGAAAAAGAGAAAAAATATCCTGTTAAAGTACAGGTTGATATTGGAAAAGTAGTAATTTCGTGTACAAATCAAACTGGCGATGCCAAAGAAGAATTATATGTTTCTACAGAAGGAAAGAATTTAGAAGCAGGATTTAATCCTAAATATTTTCTAGATAGTTTAAAAGCGATTGATGATGAAGAAGTTTTTGTTGAATTTGGTACAAGTATATCACCATGTTTAATAAAATCAGTTGAAAACAACGATTATACATATATGATTTTACCAATTAGATTAAAAGAAGATTAGATAATGTAAAAGGTAGAAGTAATCTTCTACCTTTAAAATTTTTTATTTATCCACATAATATAAATAGATTGTGGATAAGTTATGTGGATAATATTTTTTGAAAAATTTGAAAAAAATCGAAAAAAATAGAATAAAATCGAAAAAAATAGAAAACGAGAGATAATTAAGTTGTGGAAAAAAACGAAGCGTGAAAATCAAAAATAAGACGATTTAATTTTTTTTTAATATAATTTATTATTTAAAAAAAATCAAAAAAAATAGAATAAATTAGAAAAAAAAAGAAAAAAAAAGAAAAATAAAAGTTAAGAAATTATGCACAGGTGATGAAAATATGTGGATAAATAAAATTAAATTAAATAATTTTAGAAATTATTTTTTGGAAGAAATAAATTTAGAAAAAAATATTAATATTTTTTATGGAGAAAATGCACAAGGAAAAACTAATATAATAGAAGCAATTTTTTTATGTAGTATTGGAAAATCATTTAGAACAAATAAAGATAAAGAAATGATTTTATTAAATAAAGAAAAATCTATTGTTGAAATAGAATTTAATAAATCAGATAGAAATGGAAAAATAAAAGTAGAAATAGGAAATAAAAAAAATGTTTTTGTTAATGGAATAAAATTAAAAAAATTGAGTGAATTATTAGGGAATATAAATGTAGTAATTTTTACTCCTGATGATATTAATATTTTAAAAGGTGGACCTAGTAATAGAAGAAAATTTTTAGATATTATGATTAGTCAGTTAAGGCCAAATTATATGCATGTTTTAAATTTATATTTAAAAACATTAGAACAAAGAAATAATTATTTAAGACAAATTAGAGAAGAAAGTAAAGATGAAAAATTATTGGAAATTTGGGATGAAAAATTAGCTGATTATGCTATTAAAATTTCAAATTATAGAAATGAATTTATAGAAAAAATAAGAAATAAAATAAAAAATATTCATAATGAAATTACAGAAAAAAGAGAAGATATTGAAATTGAATATTTTACAGAATGTATAAATAAAGAAGAATATTTGAGATTATTAAAAAGTAGAAGAAAATTAGACATTATAAAGGGATATACAACAAAGGGGATTCATAGAGATGATTTTTCTATTTATATAAATAAGAAGGAATTAAGTATTTATGGTTCTCAGGGTCAGCACAGGACTGCAATTCTTTCTTTAAAATTATCAGAATTAAATATAATATATGATGAAATAGGAGAATATCCGATTTTATTATTAGATGATTTTATGTCTGAATTAGATAAAAATAGAAGAAATAATTTTTTAGAAAAAATAAATAATACTCAAGTAATTATTACTTGTACTGATAAATTAGATATTGAAAATAAAAATATTTTATTATATAATGTGAACGGGGGTAAAGTTAATCCCTAAAGGAGGAAAGTTTAAATGGAAAAATACAATCATAAGTATGGCGCAGAACAAATTCAAGTATTGGAAGGTCTTGAAGCCGTAAGAAAAAGACCTGGTATGTATATAGGAAGTACATCTGCTAGAGGACTTCATCATTTGGTATATGAAATAGTTGATAATGGAGTTGACGAAGCATTAGCAGGTTATTGTACAGAAATAAATGTAGTTATAGAAGAAGGAAATATAATAGCTGTTAAAGATAATGGAAGAGGTATACCAGTTGAAATTCACCCAAAAACTAAGATTTCAACTGCGGAAACTGTTTATACAGTTCTTCATGCAGGTGGAAAATTCGGTGGAGATAGTGGATATAAAGTTTCAGGAGGTCTTCATGGTGTTGGAGCATCAGTTGTAAATGCTTTATCAAAATGGACAGAGGTAACAGTTGAAAGAGATGGCGGAAAATATTTTATGAGATTTGAAAAAGGTAAAACTGTACAAAAATTAGAAAGAATAGGAGATTCTGATAAAACAGGAACAACAGTTAGATTTTTAGCAGATGATACGATATTTGAAACATTGGAATATGAATATGAAATTTTAGAAAAAAGACTTAGAGAAATAGCCTTTTTAACAAAAGGTTTAAAAATTACAATAGAAGATAAAAGAATACATGAAGAAGAAACTCCAAAAAAAGCAGAATTTTGTTATGAAGGGGGATTAATTTCTTTTGTTGAATTTTTAAATAAGAATAAAGAAAAATTACATAAAACTCCTATATATATAGAAAAAAATGGGGAAATACCAGTAGAAATATCAATTCAATATACTACAAGTTATTCAGAAAATATATATACATTTGTAAATAATATTAATACAATTGAGGGTGGAACACACTTAGAAGGATTTAAAAGATCTTTAACAAAAGTGTTTAATGATTATGCAAGAAGTCATAATATATTAAAAGAAAAAGATCAAAATTTACAAGGTGAAGATATAAGAGAAGGAATAACTGCTGTTGTTTCTGTAAAAGTTAAAGAACCACAATTTGAAGGTCAAACAAAAACAAAATTAGGAAATAGTGAAGTAACAGGTGTTGTTCAAAGTATGGTAAATGAAGCATTGGCAACATTTTTAGAAGAAAACCCAAGTGTAGCAAAATCAATATTAGAAAAATGTATTAGTGCTTCTAGAGCGAGAGAAGCAGCAAGAAAAGCTAGGGAATTGGCTAGAAAAAAGAATTCTCTTGAAACCTCAACATTACCAGGAAAATTAGCAGATTGTAGTAGTAAAGTAGCTGAAGAATGTGAAGTTTATATAGTAGAGGGAGATTCTGCTGGAGGAAGTGCAAAACAAGGTAGAGATAGAAAATTCCAAGCAATATTACCTTTATGGGGGAAAATGCTTAATGTTGAAAAAGCTAGAGCAGATAAAATATATGGAAATGATAAATTAAATCCTGTAATATTGGCGGTTGGAGCTGGAATAGGAGCAGATTTTGATATAACAAAAATTAGATATGGAAAAGTAATAATAATGGCGGATGCAGATGTTGATGGTGCACATATTAGAACATTATTATTAACATTTTTCTTTAGATATATGAGACCATTAATAGAAAATGGAAATGTATATTTAGCACAACCACCATTATATAAATTATCAAAAAAAGGAATAGAAGATATTTATTGTTATACAGATGAAGATTTAGAGAAAAAATATAAAGAACTTGAGGAAAAGGGTATTACGAGAGATCAGTTAGGATTACAAAGATATAAAGGATTAGGAGAGATGAATCCTGAACAATTATGGGATACAACAATGAATCCTGAAACAAGAATTTTAGTAAAAGTTACAATGGAAGATGCAATAAAAGCAGATGAGATTTTTACTTTACTAATGGGAGATGAAGTAGAACCAAGAAGAGAGTTTATACAAACAAATGCAAAATATGTTAAAAATTTAGATATATAATGGATTAATTTATAAAAAAAAATTAATGTCCGATAACAAATAAAGTTATCGGACATTAATCTATTTATAAAGCCAATAATAATCTCTGCTAAAACTAATATTTATATTTTATAAACCTAATATATATTACTATACAAATAAACCTATAAAAAACAAGTATTAATCAGTCACTCGACTATTAATATACCACGAGTAGCTGTATTTATACTAATTAATTGGACTAATAACAACCACAAAAATTAATAGATATAAGAATAATCTTAGCTCGAATATATTACATATTTTTTCAACCATATATATAATTATAAAAATAAATTAGAATAAATAAAAGATATAGCTTAAAAATAAATAATATATTCTTAACTCCGACCTATAATAATATATAAAAAATACTATTATAAATCTTTGCTCGAATATTAATAAACTAAAATTAATCTGTTAACATTCTTCGCTCAACTATTATTAACCTTATATAAATATTATGGATTATTTTATTTTTTTTATTCATTTTTTATATTAAAATAATTAAATGAATAATAGCAATGTCGATATTTGTCGATGAAAAGTTCTTGACAATTATGGTAAACCATTATAAAATTGTTAGGCGATGAAAGAATAAAATAGGAGGTGAAAAAAGTAAAAAATAAAACACTACAAGAATGGATTCCAATAGAAGAAATTTATAAAGATGGTTTTGTAAAATTAAAAAATAATAAATTAATTAAAATTTTAAAAATATATCCAATTAATTATAATTTAAAATCTGATTTAGAAAAAGAAGCAATTTTAAATTCTTATAAAATTTTTTTAAAAACATGTAATTTTAATATTCAAATTTTATAAGAATTTAAAATTGCTTCTTTTTCTAAATCAGATTTAGAAAAAGAA